>CAYLVC010000308.1:0-330 GCA_964387005.1 uncultured Dehalococcoidales bacterium
AAGCGCCGCTCCCGCTGAACGCTGGAAGCTTGTCACAAACCACCGAAGCGGCGTTGCCTTTGATCATAGGCGGCCAGGGCGCGGAGGACCTGCCTGGGGGTGAAGTCGGGCCAGAGCACGCGGGTGAAATACAGTTCGGTGTAGGCTGACTGCCAGAGCAAAAAGTTGCTGATGCGCAGCTCGCCGCCGGTGCGTATCAGGAGATCGACATCCGGCATGCCGGCGGTATATAAACGCTCGGCGAAAGCCTGGGAGTCCACCTCTGAAGATGGCACGCCGTCTTCAATCAGGCGGCGGGCGGCGTCCAGCAGCTCGGTCCTGCCTCCGTAA
>CAYLVC010000308.1:345-4003 GCA_964387005.1 uncultured Dehalococcoidales bacterium
CAGCATTTTGACTTTGTTGCGGTGCAGCTCGGCGCTTTCGATATCGATATACTCTTCCAGCAGATCGAAAATGCCCTGGACTTCTTCGCCCGGACGGTTCCAGTTTTCAGTGGAGAAGCCGTAAATGGTAAGAAATTTAACCCCGTTGTCAGAGCATGTCCTGACCACTGAACGGATGCGGTTGACACCTGCGCTGTGGCCTGCCAGACGGGGCAGCCCCCTTTTCTCGGCCCAGCGGCCATTCCCATCCATGATAATGGCCACGTGTTTCGGACGTTGGATTTCTTTCATATAGAGCGCTAAACGGACATCAGTTCTTTTTCTTTTTCCTGGGCGATTTTCTCCGCCACCATGATATAGGAATCGGTCATTTTCTGGAGCTGCTCTCCCGCTCTTTTGGCCTCATCCTGTGACATTTCCTTGTTTTTCTCGGCTTTCTTGATGTCTTCCAGGGCATCCCGCCTGAGATTGCGCACCGCGACCCGCCGTTCCTCCAGTCTTTTGTGGACGATTTTGGTCAGGTCCTGGCGGCGTTCTTCACTGAGGGCGGGAATGTTCAGGCGGACCAGCCTGCCGTCGTTGATCGGGTTGAGTCCCAGGTCGGACTTCTGAATGGCCTGTTCTATAGCGTGCAGGCTTCCCGGGTCCCAGGGCTGGATTGCCAGCAGTTTGGCTTCCGGAGCGGAAATTCCGGCGATCTGGTTAAGCGGGGTAGGCACTCCGGCATAGTCCACCTTAAGATGCTCTACCAGGGCAGGGCTGGCCCTGCCTGTGCGGATGGTCGCCAGCTCCGTACTAAGTCCTTCTGAAACCGCTTTCATCTTTTTATCGACGCTGGTCAATATGTTGTTTGGCATCTTGCACCTCGCTTTGTTCTGTCAGTTTTCTCTATATTATAACTTATACCTCGCTGTATACCAGTGTCCCGATGGATTCTCCCCCGGCGGCCCGCTCGATGCCCTGGTGCGCCTCGATATCAAATAGGACTATGGGCAGTTTGTTGTCCAGGCAAAGAGAGAAAGCCGTGGCGTCCATAACCTTCAGACGCAGGTTCAGGGCTTCGTGATGGGTCAGCCGGTCGAACTTGACGGCGTCAGGGTGTTTCCTGGGGTCGGCGCTGTAGATGCCGTCCACATTGCTTTTGGCCATCAGGAGGACCTGTGCTTCGATTTCTATGGCGCGCAGGGCAGCCGCGGTGTCGGTCGTCATATACGGGTTGCCGGTGCCGGCGGCGAAAATGACCACCCTGCCTTTTTCCAGGTGGCGGATTGCACGGCGGCGGATGAACATCTCGGCCACCTGCTGGATAACAATGGCCGATTGGGTACGGGTGATGACCCCGATTTTTTCCAGGGCGTCCTGGAGGGCCAGGGCATTGATCACCGTGGCTAACATCCCGGCATAGTCGGCCGTAACGCGGTCCATGCCGTTGCGTGAGATCTCTTCTCCCCGCCAGATGTTGCCGCCCCCCACCACCACTCCGACCTGTGTCCCCATTTCGGATACCTTTTTAATCTGTCCGGCTATGCGGTTCAGCGTAAGGGGATCTATGCCGCTGCCGGCTTTCCCGGAGAAAGCTTCACCGCTGAGTTTAAGCATTACCCTGGTATATCTGGTTGCAGGCATATAAGGCTTTCTCCCGTTCAGGTGTTTATTGTTACTGCTATTATAGCACAATCGAGTAGGAGCCGGGTGATTACTTCGCCCGGCGTCCTCTCACACCACCGTACGTACCGTTCGGTATACGGCGGTTCACCAGAGCTAATATTCCGAAAGTCTTTCTGAAATGCTTATGAAACCCTGCTTTTCCAGATATGCATTGGTCAAGGTTGTGGCTAAGATAGGACTATTGGCTGTTTGCCAGTAGCCTTTCCTGGTATTGGCATACTCCCAAGCTTTATGATTCTCAACACCAAGACTTACCAGTTTATCATGCCTGGTACTGATTTTCTTCCATTGTTTCCAGTAACACATACGAAGACGTCTTCTTATCCCTTGATCAAGCTCTTTAGCCACCTTTTCCATGTCGGCAATGTGAAAGTAATTAACCCAGCCGGTTATTAGCCAATCGAGTTTGTCCATCCGTGTTTCCATGCTCATCCCATTGCTTCTCGACGTTATTTCCTTTACCTTTGCCTTGAATCTCGCTATGGGCTTCTTAGGTATGTAGTTTCGGGCTTTCCCTTTCATTACATAGAATGAGAATCCCAGAAACTTCCGTTTGTTCGGTCTATCCACTGCGCTCTTGTTCCGGTTGACCTTCAGCTTGAGCACGCCTTCTATGTATTGGCTTATGCTCTCCATTACCCGCTCTCCGGCTTTCTGGCTCTTGACGTAAATATTACAGTCATCTGCATACCGGCAAAACTTATGCCCTCGCTTCTCCAGTTCCTTGTCCAGTTCATCCAGCATGATGTTGGCCAGCAGTGGACTTAAGGGTCCACCTTGTGGTGTCCCTTCTTCACTTTTCACCTTTACTCCGTTCATCATTATCCCGGATTCCAGATATCCCCGGGTCAGCTTAAGCACCCTCTTGTCTTTGACTTTCCTGGCTACCAGCAACATCAGCTTGTCGTGATTTACCCGATCGAAAAACTTCTCTAAGTCGATATCCACTACCCATCTATTCCCCGCTTCTATGTATCCTCTGGCTGCCATGATGGCTTGATGGGCGCTTCTTTTCGGTCTGAATCCGTAACTGCTTTCAGAAAAGCCTGTGTCAACGGTTTTATTAAGTTCCTGGGCTATGGCCTGTTGTATCATCCGGTCTACAGCCGTAGGTATCCCGAGTAGTCTTACTCCTCCGTCAGGTTTGGGTATCTCTACCCGTCTGACGGGTTGAGGTTGGTATTCTCCCGCAAGGATTTTCTGCCTCAAGTTCTCTCCCTGTTCTTTCAAGTATGGCAGTAGTTTCTCTACTGTCATTCCATCTATCCCGGGACTCCCTTTATTGGCCTTTACCCTTTTATAGGCTAGATTCAGGTTATCCTTACTGAGTATCCTCTCTAGCATTTCCTCCTTGTCTTCCGGTTTATCGTCCCTTCCTCTATTAGATGCCGGAGAAACGCTCAGCACTCCCGCTTTACCTCGGAGTTCCACCCCTACTTCCAGCGGCCAGTCTCCACCTTCAGGCGTAGTTGTCTGCTTTCCTTGCATTCCCCTCGAATCCTTTTAGTCTCTGGAACCTCTTGATGTTCAGCCCTTCTCCCGCCTTGTCGGAATACTATGGCCTCGGCTGACTTCTGGCAGTTCAGCCATACATCGCTGCATGGGTTGCTGCTTCGAATTACATCTCGACAGCTTTGCTGCCAGACCTCCACGGGTAAGCTCGTATCCTTTCTTCCCATTTACCTGCTGCATTTACACCATAAGCCTCGTATAGCTTCGGACTTCGTTTTGTTTTGCAAACTCATCCGGCTTACATATGCCTTATATGCAGTTTCTGTTCGTCAGGCCGGGATTTTGCCTCCAGCTTCTTTCAGATTCCATCTCACGGTGGACACCCTTGCCTTTGGCTAATGGTTGGCGCTATCTACCTCCATAGTGGTCTTTCACCACCTAGGCTACGTGCATGCCGCGCACACAAAAAACCGGAGCCCCTTTTCTTGCGAGGCTCCGGTAATATTGATTTTGGATTATTCAGGCTGTTCTATTATTT
>CAYLVC010000309.1:0-3981 GCA_964387005.1 uncultured Dehalococcoidales bacterium
CAACACATTGGGGAACTCTTTCACAATGCGCACCATTGCTTCATTCGCGCCGGAAGCAGTCCACGACACAAGATGTGTCATTGAGCCTCCCCAGCCGATGCGGATTTGCCCCGGCTCGCGGTGGTTGGGATATCTGCGGTACAGCGACAAGTCAACGTAATTCGGAAACCAGTACGAGCGCGTGTATGGCTGCCAATCTTTGACAATCAGCTTTGACGGTGACGTAACAGCGCCCGCCAGCTTGCAGCCATAACGAAGCACGTCAAGGGGTCTGGGGTGCATCTCTATGTCTTTGGTTGTCCCGTCCGGCTGCTTCTGTTCAACGAGATTCTTCTTCCAGAACTTGTACGATGGCGAGCCAGTTTCCTCGGTCATGTATTCGTACGCATCGTCAAGGTCAACCGCAATCACTTTCCCCTTTGCCCGCCAGTACGCAATGGTCATCATCGCGTCCATGAACATGTTGCGCTGGAATATAACGATGTCTGCTTGCTCTGTAAGCGCAACGGAATTAGGGGTACGGTTAACCCAGTCCTCAGTCCGAATGACCACTGCCTGATGCCCGGCGCGGTTGAGGGCGCGTGCCGGCATAATGCATCGCCAATTAGAACAGTTGTATTCCTGTATCTGGTCGGATTCAAGGAACAGGATTTTCATTTATCTCCTCGATGAATGCCAGCCACTTGTCTGTGTACAGCTTGCTTGTGCGGGTCAGCGCTTTCTCATGACCAGCCGCGACAAGACTGCCGCGCAGTTCCTCATTCTCAATCAGGTTGCGCAGCGCAGCCTCCCATGACTCCTCGTCATTGGGAACGGTCAGCCCGCCAGCCGCCCACTCGTGGTAAACCGGCATGTCGCTGGCAACGTACGCGGTGCGGCTCGCGCCACATTCGACCATCTTGATATCACTCTTGGCGCGATTGAAGTACGTGTCGCGCAGCGGAATCACCATAATATCAAACCATGCGAATATAGCCGGGTAGATATCATAAGGAACTCCCGGCAAGTATATCTTCCTGTCTTCTGGGAAACTCAGGAAGTCGTTATAAATCTGGTCATCAAGACTGATGGCAATGTCCACGTGGTCGTACGCGTTAAGTATGCGCTTGATTGCCGGGGCGATAATCTTGAAGTCCTCGCGGTGCGTTGTCGTACCAGACCACCCCAGCGTCAGCCTGCCCGGTACGGTGCACTTGGGCAAGTCCCATAACTCGTTCTCTTCGTCATAACAGTTTGGAATGACTGTTCCAGCGATGTGGTATCGGTTCGCCAGTTCTGGGCTGGCGTACGTCACCAGCATGCCGGGTGCAGAAAGCGTCTGCTTTAACTTGTTTAGATATGTTGGGTGTCCCGCTCCCGTGTACGGATATGCCGGGTTGTGCTTGGGTATGGAATTGAAGTCATCATCGAAATCAATGACGACACGTTTGCCGGCAACCTGACAGATGCGCAGGTAATCAAGCATGGAGTCGCCGGGGCGACAACAGACAACCGTGTCAAACTGGCTGGCTTTATGAAATGGTACTGCAGTAATAATCTCGGAGTCGTACCCCTCGCGCACCAGCCGGCGCTGCAGCAAGTCCATGCGGAAGTCACTGACCGCGTTGGCTCGAATAACCTGAATTCGATTATAGGGTTGTTTGTATGGGATGAACAAAGAAAGCTCCGTTTCTCATCGCTGAGTGTCCTTTATTTTATCAGTCATTGGGGCGCATAAGCACCTTAAAAATGTCCTCGCCTTTGGATAGCCGCTCCAGTTGTGCATCGGTCAACGAGCGCAGGTCAACCTGCGGCATCCAGTCCTGCCCACCCTTGCCAAACGCAAGCTCAAGCGCGGCTTTCTGCTTCTGAAAATTGCGCGACTGAATCCAGTCCATAAGAATCATTTGGAATCTGGACATCGCGTGCTTACCGTCCGTGCTCACGACTTTCTCACTTAACATGGCAACAGCCGCCTTGCGCGCCTCGTCAAATCCGCGCGGTCTACCAAGTCGGTTGATGCGCGGGTCGGCTTTCTTAAACGTGCCGGGGCGATGTGGGCGCTCTTCTTCTGACCTGTTACCACCTGTATCGCTGGGTTTCTGTTCAGTCATTCTCTCTCTCTTGATTATGTATTAATTTAATATTACAATAAACACATGGAAGATGTCAAGAGTGTACCGCCCAAGCGCGGCAGACCGTTCGTGTACAGCGAGGACATGCGCCGGGGAAGTTTCCGACTGCCGGTGTCCACAGTTGCCTCCCTGCGCAAGATTGGCGAGGGAAACGTCACGCGCGCCATAATTCGCTTGGTCAAGATGTGGGAAGATAATCACGATTAAGTCCTTATTTCAGTAGCTTTGGGCGCAATCCGAGGTCGAACATGCGCTGCAGCGTCACCGCCACATAGATGGGTTCTATCTCCATCGCCCGGCACAATCGGCGCGTACGCTCACATGCAGCCATAGTCGTACCTGAGCCGCAGAATGGGTCAAGAACTATTTCTGACTCCCGCGCACTGTTCTTGATTTGATGGGCAACGAGTCCGACCGGTTTCATGGTCGGGTGAAGCTCGGATATCTTGGGGCGCGGGTACTCAAAGACAGAGGATTGTGTACGGTCGCTGGTGAAGTAGTGTTTGCCTCCCGGCTTCCATCCGTACAGAATGTTCTCGTGCCTCATGTGATAATCTGCGCGCGACAAAACGATTGAGTCCTTGTACCAGACCAGTAACCAATGGAAGTCAAACCCGCTGTCGGTGAACGAGTCAATCAGCGCCGGCAGCATATTACCAGATGGCGATGCCATGTACACACCAGCGCCCGGTAACGTCACTGCATCACAATTCTTAATGGCTGTGTGGATAAGCCGGCACAAATCGTCCGAGGATAGGTCGTCGTTGGTGATAGGGCGTATATTGCGCGTGGTTGAGTGGTGGGGGTCGTCCTCCTCGGCAGTACCAACCGTCTTTGTGCCATAGGGCGGGTCAGTCCATATAAGCCGCGCTCTATCTTCACCCATGAGCCGCTTCAGGTTGTTGGGGTCGGTGCTATCCCCGCACAGAATCCTGTGCACTCCATCGGTCACAGCAGACGAGGGGATTTCCCATATCTGCCCGGATTCCACCTTCCACTCTTCAAGAATGCGGTCGGCTTCATCCAAGCGCGGTTCATCCTCTTCGACCGTACCAGAATTGTAGAACTCGTCCAGTCGTTCCTTTGTAGTCATGGATTCGTACAAGGCTTTGAGGTTCTCATTGTCGGTCTCCACCCGGTCACGGAGTAGCGTAGCAAGCTTCTCACGGTCTGAGGTCGCCATGCCCGTAATCGGGTCAAGCGAGGTCAGGATAATGGCTTCTTCGCGGGGCGTGAGGTCAACATAGTCTGCGGGGATGGTCTCCATGTCATTCTTGGAAAACAAAACCGCCCGCGCGTGTCCGTCCACCAATGTTTCGATATTCGCCCGGTCACCCCACTCTGGCGAGGTGCGCAAGTTGATAAGCACGCGCTTAACCGTTCCTACGTCCTGAAAACTTCCCTGCAGCGCCTCCATCTGCTCCCGCGTGTGAATGCGCCAGTTCTCCTCGTTGAACAGAATTTGACTGACGAGCGCATCGCCCGACCGTACGATTAGGTTCTTGAATTGTGCCATAGCCACTCCTTTTGTTGCGATTATTTTAACTTAATTAATACATAATTACAAGAACACTTGAATAATTGCCGAATACGTGTATACTTAAATTAATCCATTGCAATTATCCACCCTCCCTTACACACCACCCCGGCAGTTTGTCCTTCCGCTGGGGTGGTAGTGTGTTAATAACGCTCGGCGCGCTTTGGGTATGGCAGCGATTGGTACTTAAAGTGGGCAACAAACTCCGCGTTCTCTTTCTTTGTGCCGATGGGAAGAACATAACGAAACTTCCCGCCCAGTTGACGAGATGGTAGCGTGGCAAACTTTACCTGCCATGCCTCGCTGCGCGTACGCGCCCACTTAATCTTG
>CAYLVC010000310.1:0-3972 GCA_964387005.1 uncultured Dehalococcoidales bacterium
TAATCGATTGTTTCTGCGGCAATGCGCCGGAATAACGGTTTACCGGCAACAAGGCCGGCATGCAGATACAGCCGGCTCAACAAGGCGTTATCGTAGAGCATTTTCTCAAAGTGAGGCACAGCCCACTGTTGATCCGTAGCGTAGCGATGAAAACCCCCGCCTATCTGGTCGTAAACTCCACCTCCGGCCATTTTCTCCAGAGTCAGGGTGACTGCTTCCAGGGCTTCTTTGTCCGCGTTACGGCGGTAAAACCTCAACAAAAACTCAAGGATCATCGGCTGAGGGAATTTGGGAGCTTGCCCAAACCCTCCGTACAGGCTATCAAAGTCTCCTTTTAATGAAGAACAGGCATGGTGAAGAATATCCACCGTCAGCGGTTGAGCCACGGCTTCCCCGGCTATCTTTGAATCGAGGGCGGACTTGATCTGGCCTGCCGCCCTGTCCACCTCGCTGCGCTTATTGCGGTATATGTCGGAAATGGTCTTCAGGACCCTGGGGAAGCCAGGCAGGCCGTGTTTGTCTTCGGGTGGAAAGTAGGTGCCCCCATAGAACGGTTTGCCTTCCGGAGTCAAAAAGACGGTCAGCGGCCATCCGCCGCTGCCGCTGATCGACTGCACGGCCTCCATGTAAACCGTATCCAGGTCGGGGCGCTCTTCCCTGTCCACCTTGATGTTGATGAAATCGCTGTTCATCAGAGCAGCGATTTCATCGTTTTCAAAGGATTCATGCGCCATGACATGGCACCAGTGACAGGCGGAGTAGCCGATACTCAACAAAATCGGCCTGTCTTCAGTTTGCGCCCGCACCAGGGCTTCTTCGCCCCATGGATACCAGTCTACCGGATTATTCGCGTGCTGGAGCAGGTAGGGGCTGGTCTCATGGATTAACCTGTTGGGTTTCCGCTGATGTATCATGCGGCAATATCCTTGCCTGCCCTCAAGCGCTTTTTACAGCCTGGGCAACCTTCTGACCGAGCTCCCTGCATTGGCCGAGATCAGCTTCTGCCGGCTGCCATTTGGCCTTGACTCCCTCGCATACCAGGGGAATTTTACATTTTTTCAGGTGCTCTTCCAGGACCGCCAGACTCTCTCCGCTCCAGCCGTAAGTACCAAAAGCAGCGCCTATCTTGTTCTGGAATTTCAAGCCTCTCAAATCTTCCAGGATGGGTGATATGGACGCCAGGATTCCCTGGTTGAAGGTGGGCGAACCAACCACCACAGCTTTAGACTTGAAGATTTCGGTTACAAGGTCATTTCTATCGGAAATTCCGGCGTGGATTATTTTATAGGGTATTCCCTCATCCGCCATTCCCTGGCCGATGGCTTCAGCCATGGAGCGCGTCCCCTCCCACATGGTGTCGTAAAGAATCACAGCGCTTTTTTCAGGTTTCTGAGAAGCCCATTCCTGGTATTTTTTCACAATCTGGATAGGGTCTTTGCGCCAGATAACCCCGTGACTGGGTGCGATAATATCCACCGGCAGGTTGAGAGCCAGTATCTCTTCGATCTTTTTTAAAACCAGGGGGCTGAAAGGTGTCAGGATATTGGCATAATACTTCAAAGCTTCCTCGTAAAGCTCTTCCTGGTCCACCTGGTCGTTGAAGCGGAAGGCGGTAGCGTAGTGCTGACCGAAAGCATCATTGGGCATTAAAATATTCTCACCGGTGAGGTAGGTAAACATGCTGTCAGGCCAGTGAAGCATGGGCGCTTCGATGAAAACCAGCTCATTTTTGCCGATGCTGACCTTCTCTCCGGTTTTTACCACTTTGAAATTCCAGGGCTGGTGATAATGGCCTTCAATGCTGTCTCTGCCCCTGGGTGAGACTAAAAGCGTGGCCTTCGGGGTAAGTCTCATAATTTCAGGCAGACTGCCGGAATGGTCGGTTTCGGCGTGATTGGCAACCACGATATCGATCTTTGAAGGATCGATGATTTCACTGATGTTTTCTATCAATTTATTTTTGAAGGGTTCCCAGACGGTATCAACCAGGACTGTTTTTTCATCCATAATCAGGTATGAGTTATAGGATGAACCCCGGTGTGTGGTAAGCTCATGGCCGTGGAAATTCTTGAGAGCCCAGTCCACTGCACCTACCCAGTACACTCCCTTTTTTATCTCCGTTATCATATTTCAGACCTCCTTTTTCTCTGAAGACAGATCCGGCTTTCCCCTCACTGCTTTTGACAGCCCAGGCACAAACCTGTAAATTCCAGAAAATGCCCGTTTATCCTGAAACCGGTCTGTTCAGCCACCCTGGTTTCCAGGGCATGGTCTACGGCCAAGTCCAGATCGAAAATCCGGCTGCATTTTTCGCATCTGAAGTGGTAATGATTGGCCGTGTTGCCGTCAAACCGGCTCAAACCGCCCGGTATGTCCAGCTCCTGAATTGCCCCCGACTCCGCCAGGAATTTCAGGTCGCGGTAAATGGTGCCAAGACTGATATTGGGGATTTCTTTCCTGACCTGATCATAGACCCAGTCAGCCCCGGGGTGGGATGAAGTACTCATGACGGTCCGCAATATCGTGTCTCTTTGAATTGACTTTCTTAACATGAACAAACCCCTTAAATACCAATAATAGTAATTATTATTAGTATTATTCCATAGAGGCCAGCTTTTGTCTACTATCGTTTCAGATGAAAAAAATACATGTACTCCTTCTCATCTGTTCTTCACTCTTCCGGAATGAATGTCTGTCATTTGTTTTTCGCCAATTATCCGGTATTTACTATCACCAGGAATGGCCCTTTGATGCAGTCTATTCGAACATGATAACAGGCTTTAATTCCCTGCCCCTTACCATATCCTCCATCGCTTCGTTGATGCCTTCAAGGGGATAATGAGCATGAATATACTCATCCAGCTTAACGCGCCCCGAAAAATACCAGTCAATCACCTGGGGAATATCAATCCTGATCCGGCTATTGGAACCGCCGCCGGTAATAAACCTGCCAAACAGGTCGGTCGGCTGAAAAGCGGACAGGGTATCTTCGCCGTGATGCCCGACGATTACGGTCAATCCGCCGGGGCCGGACATCTGGTATCCCTGCGTCAGGATATCGATGCCGCCAACGGCAACAATTACATAATCGGCGCCTCTTCCTGAAGTCATTTCCCAGGCTTTGGCGACCGGGTCTTTCTCCTTTTTCGAGTTTATTACCTGAGTCGCGCCGAAGCTTTTAGCCATCTCCAGCCTTTCATCCATGATATCCACAGCAATAATCGGATATGCCCCTGATAACCGCGCTCCCTGCACAGAGCTGAGCCCAACGCCCCCGCAGCCCACAACGACAACACTGCTCATGGGCTTGACCTTTGCCAGGTTGACCACGGCCCCGTAGCCGGTCATGAAACCGCAGGCCAGAGGCGCGGCGCGGTCCATGGGCAGCTCTTTAGGGATCTTGACCAGGCGGTCCTGGGAGGCGATGGTGTACTCAGCAAAGCCTGAGGAACCGGCCATCTGTGTCAGGCGTATTCCATCCTTGTTGAAATGACGGCCCGGACCGGCCAGCCCTCCTTTCCCTCGCCGCATCGGCGGCCCTCGCCTGCCTTTCTTCTCACATAGATTGGGAAGGCCTCTGGCACAGTAATAACACTGTCCGCAGCCGATATATCCGAGCGCCATAATTACAGGGTCACCGGGCTTGATATCATAGGTGACACCCTCCCCCAGCTCTTCAACATAGCCCGCCACTTCATGTCCGCCCAGGCAGGGCAATTTGATGTTTCCATGCTCTCCCCTGGCGGTGTGGACATCACTGTGGCAGATAGAGCAGGCGGCAACGCGAATTTTAACCTCACCTTTGCCCGGGGGCTCCACGGTTACCTCCTCTACTACCAGAGGTTTGTTGAACTCGTATAAAACAGCTCCTTTACATTTTGTACCTTTCAATTGCTCCTCCTTCAAATTTATTGGGACATCCTGATTCATTGTATTGAAATTTTAAGCCCCTCAGAGATGTTTTACAAGGTG
>CAYLVC010000311.1:0-3956 GCA_964387005.1 uncultured Dehalococcoidales bacterium
TGGCAATGAACCAGGAGGCGCTGGGTCCCCGGCATATATCAGTGAGGAGGTCCCTGTAGCCGATATTTCGGGCAGTGCACCATTGGCCTTGTCAGCTGGCGTCACATCGAGTTGAACGCTATGGCAATGCAAATCAGTAATTAAGAAATCTCCTAAAATGGGATCTCCAATTCCGAAAGTCCCGCAACTACCTGTTCCGCTTGTAATTCGAATACTCACATCAGGACCCTGCATATCGACCATGAACTTCACGGTGTTACTCATAATACTCCAGTCCGATGTTATGGGATCGAATACTTCGATATACATCTCATGCAATCCTTCTTCTGAAGGACGGAACACTCCCAGAAGGTTCTCGCTGACTGAAACACAACTGGAGCCCTGTCCATCAGGATAATAGAATATCGCTCCATCGAAGGGATTGGGTGTCTGTGTAACTGGTTGCTGGGTACTCCAGTGTCCCCCAACAAAGTAGACTTCGAAAATCCCATTGTTTATCCTTGATACATGTATTGTAAATTCCTTCAGCAGAGGCTGAAAGTCGCTATGTGATGGCTGCTTTATCATTATGCGGTATTGAGCCTGGCTGATACCAGGTGTAGAGTTATAATAATCAGGCTCATAGAAAATCAGGCCATTTATCCTGATATTTCCATCAAACGGACTATCCTTTGCGACAAGCCCGCTTGCGTTGGTCCCATTTGCGTAACCGGTTGAATCAATATAACAGATCGGCATGCTCCCGACAGTTTCAATATACGGTACCATCCCCTGTCCAGGAATAACTCCGGGTGGCAATGGTCGAATCTCAATGTTACACTCTTCCCAGTCACCCCAATGTGCGATATAATCTGGGGTATCCGGTGTAGGTGGTGCATTCCATGAAAGGATTGCCCTGACTTTTGCTTTCCCGGTTTCACACCATTCTTTTTGCTCCGCTGTTAGTGATACAGGACGCTGTACATTATACCATAATCCCCCAGCTGGAATTTCAGGAATGTCATGAACCTTGACGGATGTAGTGCCGACATATTCCCATCCGCTGCCGAAATCGATATAAAAAGCCACGTATTCCCAGCTTCCCTGCTCGCAGAGGCCTCCTGTATATCCGCAAGACCTTTTAATAATAATACCTCCATGCAGAATACTGGCATCGCGGTCAAGCCCGATACATTTCAATTCCTCGTATGATGTATCGAATTTCGGCTTTAGGAGAACGTCTATGACTTTATCAAGGTTAAAACCGACATTCTCCACTAATTTCATAGCATAGAGTCCATCGGCAGATTGGGGATTCTTTATAAAAGGCTGTATTGAGGGAAAGAGGATTCTGGCATCATCTACTTTTTTTCCATATGCGGTTTTAAGTGATGCCAATGTGGTTGTTTTTTGGAGATCGTGAGGATTAGATTTTGATAAGTCGAATGAAAAGTTCTCTAGTACTTCAGGAGAACCATCGATAATGGATTTCTGGAATAGGGCACAAATTAGCGGAGATAAAGGCTCTATCTGGATGTCGCTATCAAGTCGGTTTCCCCATATAGGTGTCCAGTTGGGATCATCAGATGGGGGAGGTGTATTCCATGATAGAATTCCACGTATGCGAGGCAGGATAGGCTTGTCTTCACAACAAAAGCCCTTTTTTAGTGTGATTTGAAGGTGCACTGCATAGCAGAGTGCATTTGAAAATGCGATATCGCGTGCATCGAATGAAGTTATTCCTGCATTTATCCAGGAGCTATCTCTGTCATAATCAATATAGAACCGCACATACTCCTTGCTTCCTTGTGAACATGGTCCACCGTTATATCCACTGTTCCGTTTTATTGCAATAATACCGGATAGATCCTTAGTTTTTGGATCATAGCTAATGCATGTGAGTTCTTCGAAATACGTGTCATTTTTCTTCACCAAGACCGGCGGATATTTTTTTCCTATCGGTCCTGAAAGGTTTCCGAAATAATTTGGATTTTTCAACAGGAAAAGTCCAATATTATTCCTAAGGGTTAATAATTCCTTTTTCACTTCTGGAGTTTTCTCGATTTTCTCTCCAGATAACTCAGTTCGTTTTTCTTTTGTTTTCATTGCTGAACCCCCCAATTTTCCTGTTCCATGTGAAACCATGGAAGAATGTTACACCACAATCCGCAAATGGAAAATTACTTTAGAACCTGTTCTTCCGGTGAAATCCCCCTATTACTTCCCGGTTGTTCAAATCCCCAGGTTAATCTCCATCTCTAGATGTAATGCGGTTGGATGTGATCCTAGTAGGGGAATAAAAAACGATATTTTAAACGGTATGGTGTTTTTACCCCCAAAGAAAAAAACAGTAGCAATAAAAATTTTAACACTGTTAAAAAAAATCAAGCGATTAAAATAACTCATCTCTTTTTCATGTTGACCATGTGGCACGCCCAAAACTACCAACACTGCATCTTCTTGGCTCCTCTGTGGTGGTAGCAGTTTCCGGTAGTTTGCGCCTTCACATCGCGTTTTTATTCGCAGGGATTCCTGCGATGATTCCAATATATTGTGCTGCCGGCCTTATTATTTACGCTACCTATACCATCGACCGGGCGACGGGAAGTAAAGAAGATACGGTGAACAGGGCCGAACTTTCAGGTTCAAACCGAAAGGTAGGGATCGCAATCGCTCTCTTCATGTTTGGCATCGGAGCTCTCATTCTCGCTAATGAAAGAATCATTGCAGCACCATTTGTTCCGTTTCTTATCGGGGGCCTCTATTCACATGGAATTCATCTGCATGGCCACCGCTTCTCACTGAAAGGAGGGACCGGTATGAAAAACCTGGTGATAGGCATGACCTGGGGAGGAACCATGGCCATTATCGTCGCAGGCCTGGGCGGAATCTCTTCTGCTCTTGCGATTCTGATGTTTTATGGTACCAAACTCTTTTCCAATTCTGTTCTCTACGATATGAAAGATATAAGGGGCGATAAGGAAGCGGGGATCATGACGATCCCTGTCCGTTACGGGATTCGGCATACGAAGAAAATAATTCTATTCTCACTCTTTGGACTACACATTACCATGGCTATCCTGCTTTTTTGTGGACTACTCTGCCCGGAATGGACAACTCTTTCGTACAGCCTTCTCTCCGGGCTCGCGGTCATCCTCTGCTATAACCCAGAGAGAGAACTCGCCGGGAGCCAGATTCAGAGGTATATACGGGTATTTTTTATCGACGGAGAATCGCTCACGGCATTGATTCTTCGTTCGGTGGTAACCTGGTGATCCTCTCTGAAAGAGCCTGGTAATGAGAGAATAAATCGTTCCCCCAGGCAAGAGCAGAGGGATCAGCGCTGATAAGATCCCTTTTTGAATCGAATACATCGTTATGGAAAAACAGTGAGAGTGAGAAATAGCTCTCGGTCACAATAAAGGCGAAATGAATATCGCCGTGGTATACATAGAGAGCCGCATTGGGATACCGGAGCCCTTCTTCGAGATGAGAGGAATATTCTTTCCGGATCTTGTTGAACGCCTTCTTGGTAAGGATCAGTGAGATATTTTTTCCCTGTTTTGCCCCTTCGAGGAAAAATTGGGGATATCTTGGATGCACGAGAGGAGATAACCCTTTTACACTGGTTGATTGCCTGATCCTGTTTAAGAACTGGGCATGCGGTTCAAAGCTCTCTTCCATGCTGCACTCGATGATACTGACATTTTTTAGTTCTGCAAAACGCGTGAGCATCTCGAACGGAATAGCGCCGATGTTGTGTTCTTTCCAGAATTTTTTATTATTATCAAGGGATTCTATTGTTGAGACCATCGGTTCCATGAAGTATACAATACGGTTCCCCAGGTCACTCAACCTGTACTCTTTTCCCGACCTGATAACCAGTCCTTCATTTTCGAGAATGTGAATCTGGGGTAACATACCGCTCGCGGTAACCTTGAGGTTTGCCTTGATCTCCTCCCATGTTCTCGGACCAT
>CAYLVC010000312.1:0-3937 GCA_964387005.1 uncultured Dehalococcoidales bacterium
TCTGTCTGGCCTTCTTTCAGCGGAGCGGGAGAAGGGATTCGAACCCTCGACGTCCTACTTGGAAGGCAGGCACTCTGCCGCTGAGTTACTCCCGCACCTTGATTTTGGACAGGGATACTGTCAGTTTTCTTGAACATTCTCATTTTAACCCTATTTTAACGGTCTTGTAAAGAGTGAGCCGGTACGATCCTGTCCTTGAAGCTCCGGTATTCAAGACCGTTGCCCGTAACTTAGATCTCAATACCCCTTTTCCCCTTCCCCTGAACCGGGCGGTCGGGTCTCAGACCCGACCATACCTGTGTACTGGTAAAAGTCTCGCAACTAGAAACACGAAACTCGAAACTCCCTTTCCCTCTTGACTTCCTGGCTCCAGAGTGTTTATCATGCTTTATTATCTTCTTTTGATGTTTTACGATAGTCTCACTCATCAGGCCTATAAGCCGGGGTGGCCCGTTTTGTCCGGCTTCAAAAGACGGTATTCGGTATTTTGTATGCCTGTAAAATGTCTCTGATTCCGGTTTTAGTAATAAAAACGGTTAATAATGAAGGAGGAATGTTGAAATGTCTGAAAAAAAGTACAGTAAACTGGTTATGCCTGCCGAGATTAAAATTATGCGCCAGGGAGAGCCGCCTGTGGTGTCTTTTAACGCCGGTTCCTGCGGAATCGAGGCGTCCTGGGGCATCCTGACGGCTACCCAGCCAGTGGACGAGGAGACCAGGAAAAGGCTTTTTGAGAACCTGCATAAACATCCCCATCACCAGTTCATAACCTATTTCGGCAGCAATCCCTATAATACCGGTGAGTTTGATGCCGAAATCTCGATCTGCCTGGGAGAAGAGAAAGAGGAATATATCATTAACCGCCCGACGGTGATCCACTTCCCGCCTGACCTGGTCCACGGCTACGGCCAGACGCCCCACCGCGTCGGCAAGCCGGTCTATCACCTGGACCTGAATTTCTCGTCCAATTACACGCGTATCAACCTGCCGGAATAGGCGGCGCAGGTATTGTCTGCGCTGCAGGGAAAAAGTGAGTTCAGTGCAGAAACGGGAAGATTATTCAGTTTGGAGAGGAGGAAGGTTACACCCTCATCCTCTCCTTTCCCGTTGAGGGAGAAGGGAGACACGTCTTGCTGGTTCATGCGCAGGGTGGCCGGGCATTTGGAATTCTCCCTTTTTTCGAATTGCCTCCACCTTATGATAGTAAATCCTTTTGCTAAGGAAGAAGCTGGTCTGAGCGCCCGTGGGGTAGGTAGCGGTACGATACAGTCGCTCAGCCCCCACGGGAGAGGATTAATGGTGATGGGGTAACCTGTAAACCGGGATACTGGTCCTGGCTCAAGACGGGTTGACCGGCAGGGAGAAGGAGAATGTGCTGCCCTGGTCTCTTTCGCTTTTTACCCAGATTCTGCCGCCGTGGGCTTCGATAATCTGTTTGCAGACCGCCAGCCCGAGTCCGATGCCGGGGAATTTTTGCCTGTCCTGTTCCACCCGATGATAAGGCTGGAAAATCCTGTTCTGTTCTTCAGCCGATATCCCTACGCCTGTATCGATAACGCTGAATACCAGGCCATTTTTGTCTAGCTTTATTTCCAGTGTGATATCCTTGTCAGGCGCGAATTTGGTAGCATTGGAAAGCAGGTTTATCAGCACCTGTTCAATGCATGACCGGTCCAATTCGATTTGAGGCAGCCGTTCGGGAACGATCAGCCTTAATTGCTGTTTACCGGCCTCAAGGGTGGGCTTGAACCTGGCTGCCACTTCCTCAACAAACCGGCTGATATCAGTGCTCTTTTTTTTCAGTTTAAAAGTTCCCCTGGAATACCTGGCCATCTCAAGCAGTTCTTCCAGCCTTCCGGCCAGGGTTTGTGCACTGTTCTGGACGTTTGCCGCCAGCCTTTGTTGAAGTCCGTTTTCGCTGGTTGCAAGCAGGTCGCTGAGCATAGTAGTGGAAGCCAGTATGGGTGTGAGTGGGGTCCGCAGTTCATGGGCCAGCACATCAATGAACAGTCCCCTGGCCCGGGCTTCTTCCTGTAGTTCTTCCCTTTGTTTCTTTTCCTTCTCATATAAACCTATGACGGTTTGTTCCATGCGTTTGCGCTCGGTGATGTCCCGGCAGACGCAGAAAATGAGCTTATGTCCGGAGCAGACGGCGCCGTTGCCGCTGATCTCTACATTAATGTATGAACCGTCTTTACGTCTGTGTGTGGTCTCGAAATGAGACCCCTTTTCATCGACGCTCGTTAGCATTTGAAGTAAACTGGACCGATCAAATTGATACTCCCAGTCCCAGACGTGCAGCTGCATGATCTCCTGCTGGGAATAGCCCAGCATTTCGGCAAAACACCGGTTGGACTCAAAGACAGCGCCCGACTCGTCCAGCACCACTATTCCGTCTTTCGACTGGTCCACCAGGATGCGCCGCCGGGTAGCTTCATCGGCCAGGGCAGCTTCGGCCTGTTTGCGTTCTGTGATGTCCCGGATAATGCCTTCCATCCCTGTAATTTGGCCAGAGCTGCCGAACACAGGTTGTACCCTTTCCTCTACCCAGATCAACGATCCGTCTTTCCTTGTCCAGAGCATTTCCCTGCCATGGCTGGCTTGTTCGACTATATCCTTATCATTGTTTGACATGCGTTCACCCGAGTGACGCAAATTAAAGAGGATAGTGTAGTCCCTGTAGTGTTCTTCGACGGTGTAGCCGGTAAACTCCAGAACGGACGGGCTGATGTATTCGAGTTTGACTTCCGGCCGGATGCTGATCCTGAAAACCAGGTCTTTGGCGTTCTCCGCCATCAGCCGGAACAGCTCCTCGCTGTGTTTCAACTTTTCCTCGGCTATCTTCCTTTCGGTGATGACATTCAACAGATTTAACGTGGCAGGGCTGCCTTCCCATGAAATCAACGCCCCGTTGGCTTCAACCCAGCCCACAGACCCATCTTTCCTCCTTACCCTGAACTCGTATTCGGGGACAGGTATTTCACCTTTGAGCCTGAGATTGTAATTCCGGGAGACCGTTTCCAGGTCGTCAGGATAAATGAAGGTTGAAAAGTGCAAGCCGAGCATTTCCTGCCTGAAATAGCCCGTCAATTCCGCCGCTTTGGCGTTGGCATACCTGATCGCTCCATTCTGCACAACTACTATGGCTTCATTGGCGTTTTCCAGTAGCAAACGGTGTTTTTCTTCCGAAACCCGCAGAGCTTCCTCGGTCAGCTTTCTTTCGGTAATGTCTTCCAGCAGGACGAGCAGGCAGGGCTGGTTTTCTATTTCTATCCGGTCGACGCTGGCTCTGAAAACCAGTATACGCCCGTCTTTACTCCTCATCTTGACTTCTTTTCCGAGTACACGCTTGTTTTCAGCCAGCTCTGCCAGAAATTGTTTACGTTCGCCTGAGTCATGCCAGATGTTCAGTTCAAAGGAGGTATGCCCGATTATCTCTTCCCGGCTATAGCCCAGAATGGTGGTAAAAGACTCATTGGCCTCAAGATAACATCCATCGCTTATCCTGGATATGCCGATGATAACGGGGTTTTTGTGAAAAGCCTGGTAGTATATTTCACCGCTTGAATCCGGCGCATAACTACCGGGTCTTTTTTCAGATTGAGACAATTTGTTTTTATTATCCATACTGCGTCTTTTTCCCTGAGTATTTATCAAACGACCGGACTATCCTTATAGTATAACCATATTCATTTTGACCGTAAATGATGGTCCGTTCAGGCACCTGGTTGTTCTGGCAGCAATCATCACCTGCCAGGTTTTGTTATCCCTCCCGGTTAGCCTTCCAGCGCATTTTCAATCAGTTCCAGGCGCTTGCACTTCAAGTCCTTGTCGAGTTCTATAGCGATCACATCGATGCGCCAGGCAGACGGCAGATGATCGTGGCTCTGTTGATAGTAACCGGCTGTGCTGGCAAGGTGTTTCTTCTTGGTGTGGG
>CAYLVC010000313.1:0-3898 GCA_964387005.1 uncultured Dehalococcoidales bacterium
GACGCTGAGGCTCGCGCCAAGGCGGCTTACAAAGAAGCCCATCCCGACCCCGATCCGGTTTGGGGTAGCAAGGAGGGTTTCGGTAAGCAGATTCGGGCCATGTTCGAGAATCCCGGCCAGCCGCTTCACGTTCCCTTCATCGATGGTCTGGCGCTCCCGGGTGAGAAGCGTACCGATTACCCGTTGCTCGCTGGCGGGGCGACCACGTACTCTTCGTATTTGGTTCCGACTCTCCTGTGGAATGATCTCGTCTACCACCTGAACGCGCAGTCCGCTGTTCTTCAGGCGGGCCCGACCATCATCCGCACTCCGGGCATGCAGAGCCTGGATGTTCCCGTACTCCTGACGGACGCGGCCGCTTTGGCCGGTACCGAGGGTGCGGCTCAGTCCAACGCCACTTACCCGGTGTTCTCCAAGATCACCCTGAAGGCGTTCCGCGAGGACGGCTTCATGAGTGTTTCCGAGGAGATGCTCCGCTCCACTGACTTCCCGATGTATGACATCCTATCGGAAGTCGCTAATCGTGCTCTGGCAACCAAGGCCGCGAGCGACTACTGCCTGGGTGCCGGCTCGACTGCTCCTGATGGACTCTTCATCGCCACCAAGGCGGACTGCTCAGATAACTTCACCACGGCAGCCGCGGCTGACACGTTCACCATGAATGAGCTTCTCACGGTGTTTTACACCCTGCACTCGGGCTACCGGGCTGTGGGTTCGTGGATCGTGTCTCAGCCGGCCATGAAGGTCATCGCGCAGATGGTGGATGACGAGGGTCGCTACCTTTGGTCTCCCTCTGTAGTTGCTGGGCAGCCTGACCGTCTGTGGGGTCGTCCCATTTTTGAGGACGCGCACGCTGACGCCAATGGTGTCATCGCTACCGGCGAGGAACATGTCGTATTCGGCGATATGTCCAAGTTCTGGATTCGCTACGCGGGCGGTATCGACATCGCCGTGTCGCGTGACATGAAGTTCAACGAGTGGGAAAACGTGATCCGGTTCGCGCTGTGGCACGACTGCAACGTTGTGGATGTGGCCGCGTTCGCGGGTCTGACCCAAGGCTAATCTCTGACGGGGCGGCGATTGGTTTCCGATGGGGGAGCCTTCGCCGCCCCACTACTTCCCCCATCAGACAAGAGGTAAATCATGGCTAACACAACCGCCAACACTCGACTTCGGTGTGTCACTGGAACGGCGACCAAGGCCGAGTACAACGCTGGCAAGCTCATTGTCCCGCCGAACCCCGACCGTAGCTATATCGTGGTGGGCGGATGGTTTCGCTCTACCGGGAATGTGACCGAGGCGACCACCATCAATATCAACGACACGACCACTAGCAACGTCGTCAACGTGGCGGTCGCCGCGGCCGGGCTCACCAACGGGACGGTCATCACCTTCGACGCTGGCACCAACGTGACCCGTACCACTTATGGTACAGCCAACACTCAGGGCAAGGGCCTCCAGATCATCTCGGTCGGTACCGATGAGTCCACGGCTACCGCGTGTGACTACTGCGTCAAGTACTTGGCGGTGTAGCCATGGCTACCTATGCCAAGAAGTCGCGCATACGCTGTTGCACGGGGAACGCGACCGCTACCGAAGTCAAGGCGAACAAGCTCATCCTGCCCGGGTTCTCCGGCGCCTACATCATCGTGGGAGGCTGGTTGAGGGCCTTGGGCGGCAACGCCGCTACAGCGACCACGGTGAACATCTCCTCGACGGCTAGCACTCCTATCGTGGGAGTGGCCTGCACCTGCACAGACGGACTCACGGAGAATCGCATCTGCACCTTTGACGATGCCAGTTATGCTACCAGGACCACTTATGGCGATAACTTCGTCGCCGGGGATGGGCTCATGATCTGTGATGCCGGGGGTGCGCTGGCAGGCGCTACTTCGGTTGACTACTGCATCGAGTACATGAAGGTGTCGGGATGAGGATAGAACTGCTGTTCAACGCCGGCATCGACAATCGCAATCAACTGCTATTGGCCGGCGGGGTCTATGACGTTGACGAAGCCCTGGCGCTGGACCTTCTCAAGCGGGGCCGCGCCGTCAAGGTGGAGATCAAGCCCCGAGTCGAGACGGCCGTGGCCGGGCCGCCGGACAATGCCGCTCTGCGCATCGAGACACCACGACGCAAACCCGGGCGACCACGCAAGGTCGTTTTTCCCACGGAGGGTTGATACATGGCAGACACTACTCACACCATCGGATCGAGCGGTATCGCCAAGAAGCTCGTTGACTTAGGAGACGGGACTTATTGCGATGCTGTCTCGACTATGCCACGGGCGCTTTCGACTGAAAAGGTGCTCGCGGCTGCCTCAGACTCCGACGGCGGCTTGGGCAAGATCGGCACTGTCGCTAATACTGGGACCATCTACATCCGGCAGGCGGTCACCCCCGGGCAGGATATCGAGTGGCGCGTTCAGTCGGATAAGACGTACACCGTGCAGAAGTACAAGGCGCGGACGAACGTGTCCGGCGGAACCATTACGCTCGGTGCTGGTCGGATTGATGACATGGAAACCTTCGTGCTGAACGGTCTCACCAATATCGCTGAGTCCACTGCTGGCGACGTGTCATACGCGGGCCGCAAATGGAAAAGCGGGGGGGCCGACGAAAGTGCCGACGCTGCCGCACTCGCCGCGCTCTTGAACGCCGACTACGCGGTGGTCACCGCCGGTACCAGCGTAGCCGCCACAGACAAGCTCGTCATCACCACTGATGAGGGAGCGCATACCATCGTTGCCGCTGCTGCAGCCGACTACCCGGCGGGCAAGTACGCGCTCAACGTGACGGCCGCCACTGAGTTGGCCTCTATCGTCCTCGCGATCAATCATCGAGACACCATCACTATCGGCCGCGATGCTAGTTCACTAGCGGCGGATACTACGCCGACAGAGGACGCGCAGGATTATGCTCTCGCCGACGAGTTGGGTTCTGACCACAATACCCACACGGCGCTCACTACCGTTCACAAGGCGGCTACCGCAGCCGTGTCTTTCACCGCTGCCACGACTGAGGAAACGCTGGTAGCAGAGGCTAACGCGGTGCGGGCGGCGATGGCTGCCCACTACGCTTCGACTACTGCGCACAACAAGGCCGACGCCACTAACCTTGCTTTGGTGAATGCGACTACAGAGGCCGAAGATGCGGCTACCGCCCGCACGCTCATCACGGCTCTAGCCACTCCGTTCGCGGCGCACATCGCCACGGCCAAAGTCCAGGCCGGCGATACGGTGGTCGTTAACGGCATTACCTTCACGGGGCACGCTTCGACCACCACTGCCGCCAATCGGGAGTTCGCCGTCAACGGGGCCAACGCTTCAGCTACGGCGGACGAACTGGTCACTTGTCTGAACGATGCTACTAAGGGTGTCGCTGATATCACCAGTGTCAACTCATCTGGCGCTATCGGGCTCACTAGGGACACGGAAGCGTCCTCGGTCACCATCACGGCCGCGCCCGCTGCTGCCAGTGTTCACTCCTGCATCACCATAGCCGCGGCTGGCGGGGTTCCCGGTATCATCGCGGTCGCTACGGGTGGGACGGGCGAGCTCGCCATCACTCCGGTGTGGACCGAGACGCTTACCGTAACCGAGGCGGGGGACAGACTCACCGTGACCGATATCGACACCCCGGGCATACTGGCGACGGTTGACGAAGCGGTCATCACTTTGACGTGTGCGACCCCGGGCGGTAGCACCGAGTCTGCTCCCGTCATCCAGTTCGGTCAGGGCACGTCTGCCGCGGATGAGGTCGCGTTCGTGGATACCACCATCACCGGCCTGGTTGCCGACGGCGCCGCCGAGACGGATGAGGCCGCGAACTCGACTAGCGCGGGGAAGATCTACTCGCAGACCATGAACGGCTGGGAGTATGGCTATATCGGGATCACC
>CAYLVC010000314.1:0-3894 GCA_964387005.1 uncultured Dehalococcoidales bacterium
GTACTACTTATCAGTTTTGAGTTTAGATCCTCACGTCAAGCTGCGCTCTCCTCAGGACGCCCGATTTGCGGGCGGTTTTGAGTTGTGAGTTATGAGTTTTGAGGAGCGGGAATTGGGGACGGGTTTTGAGTTGGGAGTTGAGAGTTTGGGAGGGGGAGAGAAGCCGGATTCGTTTTGGAATTTTTACAAAATTTTTTTTTATTCCGGGGGTATTTGAGCCTGGGAAGTGGACAAAGGGGGCAAAATCGGGTAAAACTTTCGAGGCTAATATTCGTTTTCGTTTTTTTTTAGTGATGGGTTTGGAGAAAAGCGGGAACAATAACCAATAACCAAGTTACAATAACCAAACAAACCTCAATAACCAATAACCAAGGTACAATAACCAAACAAACCACAAGAAACAAATTCCAAGTTTCAAAAACCGGAATATGACGGGGGAGAGAGGGAAAATCCTTCTCCCGTCTTCCCTTTTCAAAGGAAGAAGCTGGTCCGGATGGCTTACCTGCCGAAGTAATAATACGGCGATGGTTTTCAGGAAAGGCGTCTCCCTTGTCGGGGTGCCTCTATCACAAATGCACCCCAGCCAAGGGGACTGCCTTTTTGAGTTATGAGTTGTGGGTTTGGGAGCGGGAACGGTTACCGGACGGGCAATCCGGAACCAAGGTTCAGGGGGTTTTGGGTTTTTCGACCCGGATTTTGATCTGCCTGGGTTTGGCGTGTTCGGCCCTGGGAACGGTGAGGGTTAGAACGCCATTTTCGAAGACGGCGTCGGCCTTGTCTTCCTGGACGGGCACGGGAAACTCGACTGAACGGCTGAATTTGCCGACGCGGTGTTCCCGGTAGATATAGTTACGGTCTTTGGCCTGGGTGTCTTCCTTGATTTCGGCTTTGATGGTGAGAACGTTGCCGCTGATAGAGATCTCGACGTTTTCGGGTTTGATATCCGGAAGGATAGCGCGGGTGACAATTTGATCTTCGGTCTGATACATGTCCAGGGGGATTTCCCGGGTGCCGAGCTCCATGGAAAAGTGGGAGCGGCGGGGCACTTCGGCGAAAAGCTGATCAATGGACTGTTTGATGGTCATGAGGTCTCCGGCGGGGTCCCAGCGAATCATACTCATATTCTGCCTCCTTTGCGATGAACTCTCTCTAATTCTCATTATAACCAAAAAAGGGAAGGGAGAGTTTTGAGTAATGAGTTTTGAGGAGCGGGGGCTATGCGGGGGGGCGGATGATGGCGCCTTCGGCGGCGGAGGAGGCGAGTTGGGAGTAGAGCGCGAGGTAGCCGCGGGTGACTTTGGGGGCGGGCTTCTTCCACTCCTTGAGGCGCTGCCGGAGCTCAGAATCCGGCACATTGAGATGGATTGAACCGGCGGGCAGGTCGATGGATATGAGGTCGCCGTCGTTGACCAGGGCGATGGGGCCGCCTTCGGAGGCTTCTGGGGAGATATGGCCGACGAAGCAGCCGTTGTTGGTGCCGGAGAAGCGGCCGTCGGTGATGACGGCGGTGGACTTGTGGAGGCCGAGGCCGTGGAGGTATTTCATGGCGCGGTACATTTCGACCATGCCGGGGCCGCCTTTGGGGCCTTCGTATCTTATGACGACGACGGTACCGGCTGTGACGCGGCCGTCCAGGATGGCTTTGTTGGCGTCTTCTTCGGCATCGAAGACCATGGCGCGCCCGGAGAAACGGCGGACGGAGGGATCGACGGCGGCGGGTTTGCTGATGCCGGTATTGGGGGCAAGGTTGCCGCGGATGACGGCTATGCCGCCTTCGGGGTCGAAGGGATTATTGAGATCGCGGATAACGTTGGGGTTGGGCGGGAAGCGGAAGCGAAAGGAGTCGATATTCTGCCGGAGGGTACGGCCGTTACAGGTGAGGGCGTCCATATGGAGCAGGGGGGCGAGGGCGGCGATGACGCGGGGGATAGAGCCTGCTTTCCAGAAGGCCTCCATGTCAGCGGGGCCGGCGGGATAGACGCGGGCGACGGCGGGGGTGGTGGAGCGGTATTGTTCGAAGGCTGAAAGGATGTCGATGGGGGCTTCGGCTTCATAGGCGAGGGCGGTGAGATGGAGCACGGCGTTGGTGGAGCCGCCTGTTGCCATACAGACTTTGACGGCGTTTTCGAGGGAATGGGGGTTGATGATATCCCTGGTCTTGAGGCCGCTGCGGACCATTTGACAGATGACTTCGCCGGACTTTTCGGCCAGGCGGAGGCGGTCGGCATGAACGGCGGGAATGGCGGCGCCGTCGGGGAGGGTCATACCCATAGCCTCGGCGAGGCAGCACATGGTATTGGCGGTGCCCATGAAGGAGCAGGAGCCGCAGCCGGGGCAGGAGAGGTCTTCGATGTCCTTGAGCTTTTCGAGGGTGACGCCGCCGGCGGAGTGTGAACCAACGGCCTCGGAAATGCGGGTGGAATCCGAAGGACCGCCGGAATATTCGAGTCCGCCCTGCATGGGGCCGCCGGGGACCAGGACAGCGGGGATATTGAGGCGAGCGGCGGCCATGAGCATGCCGGGAACAATTTTGTCGCAGGAAGCCAGGAGAACCAGTCCGTCCAGGGGGCTGGCGCCGGCCATAACTTCCAGGGAATCGCAAATAACCTCGCGGGAGGGGAGGACGTAGTTGAAATCGTGCTTGGAGAGGGCGTCGCAGAGGCCGATGACGCCGAACTCGAAGGCGGTGCCGCCTGCGCGGTGAATGCCTTTTTGGACCTGCCGGCTGATCTGGTTGAAATGGAAATGGCCGGGGATGAAGGTATTCCAGGAGTTGGCGATACCGATAACGGGACGGCCGTTGGATAGATCATCATCGGAATAACCCATGGCTTTAGCGACGTTGCGGATATCGGCGTTTTCGAGTCCGCCCAGGACTTTCTGGCTTTTTAACATTTTGACCACCTCTTTTTCGAGTTAGATCCTCACGCCCCTTCGGGGCTCAGGACGGTCACGGCAAAAAGGAGAGTGACCGGTTTCTAGTTTACAGTTTACAGTTTACAGTTCCAAGTTTCTAGTTTCTAGTTAGATCCTCACGCCCCTTCGGGGCTCAGGACGGTCACTGAAATAAGGAGTGTGACCGGTTTCTAGTTGCGAGTTTCAAGTTTCAAGTTTGGGTAAGGGGGAACAATAACCAAGATACAAGATACAATAACCAAACAAACCACAAGAAACAAATTCCAAGTTACGATAAAAGGAACATGAACGGTTGCCGGTGGTAGGGGCTGGTCTTTCCTGAACTTGTTCAGGCCTGAACTTGTTCAGGCACCAGCCCGCCCGGTAATCCACCTTTTCTCCGAAACCGTTTTCAATAACCAATTCAGGAAACAACCACCGCTTCGTCATTGCGAGCCACCTGCTCGTCACGAAGCAATCTATTATTTCGGGAACTAAATATAATGCATAATGTTGACATTCAGGCTCAATGCATTAAAAAACGAATCCTATTTTTTTGCCGGAATAATAAGAGCCATGTAATATGTATACAGGTTAAATTGATTGTTAACGCCCAAAATATAATCACAACTTGTATTATTATATCTTACTGATGAATATAAATATGTCTTCAGATTGCTTCGGAGGTGGATTAGAAGCCTCGCAATGACGAGTCATGAAATAGTGCTTCTTACACTCTCCCCCTGCGTTCTTCATTATGTCCATATATTTCAATGTGCCCCCTCGATTTCCTCGCCAGCACCCAGGGGGTACCCGCCATTTTTCAGTTTTGAGTTATGAGGAGTGAGTTGTGAGGAGCGGGAAAGGGAGAATAAGACCCAACCTGATCGTTATGATATAATGAGGGCGAAACGGTCAGAGGGGTAGAGAAATGAATGATGAACGAAGAAATAGTTAAAGCCATATTGTCATGAAACGCGTTACTTTAGTAAGCAATCC
>CAYLVC010000315.1:0-3863 GCA_964387005.1 uncultured Dehalococcoidales bacterium
GCAAGACCAGCTTGGATGAGCGCACGGTACAACGTGCCATCCTGTCGCTGGTGAGTATGGGATTCCTCGACCTTGTAGAACCCGGTGGAGGACGCAGCAAGACCAACGAATACAGCATAAACATCGGCACGCTGACGGGGAATAAAAGGGTGGCAGACAGTCCAGAAAGGGTGGCAGAGAATCCCTTAAAGGGTGGTCGTACGCCACCCGATTCATCATTAACCGTCACTAACCATAATGAACCACCACTACGTGTGAGCCGGACTGCGGAAGATATAAAAGCCATGACCCGGCAAGCATTGATTAATCATGCCGAGAGGGTCAAGTCGGGGGTGAAAGAGACCGAACACTTCCCGGCAGACGTGGTGGGTGTCATCGGGCGGGTGTGCGAATTATGGCAACTCATGCCACCCGCGAGCAAGGATAATCGATTCGCGTACTGGATTAAGTCGGCGCGCGAACTCAAGGATGCGTGTGCTGAATTCGGGGTGGGGCTGATAGACCGCGTCCACCGGGAGTGGCTGGATTCACAGTACACGGTATCCAGCCCGGCGAGCCTGATTAATATGGCGGCTGCAGCGGCTGCCGGGGAGCGCCGCGAGAAGACAGTTTCTGTGGCTGGCGATACCACGGATAAGAGTTATTATTGGAACTCGGCGCTGTCCGAGGAAGAGAATTTAAGATTAATGCGCAACCAAAAGGAGACCAACCATGACCCAGATTCAGAAGGATTATCATAAACCGAAGCCCGAAGAGGTGGTGTTCAGCCCGCAGCAAGCCAGCGTGCTGGCGGTACGCTCGGTGGAGTACCGCCGGGATGCGAAAAGCGCGGGGATAAAGACCGGCATCAAAGACCTCGATTTCGACCTGCTGCCCCTGCGCGGAGGGGAGCTTATATCCATTATCGCATTCACATCGAACTACAAGACCGGCACGATGGCGTACATTGCCAAGAATGCGTGTGACCAAATCAACGCGGACGATGGGGAAATCATCATCTACCTGTCATGGGAACAGTCGGTGGAGGAGCAGACGCTGCTGGACATATCGTTTACCAGCATGATTGAAGCCAGCCGGCTGTACAAGGGCGACCTCACTGAGATTCAATGGAATCAGATGATGAAGGCATCGGTAGACCGCGCCACCAAACCCCTGTGGCTGATTGGACATTCTGAATCCAGCGGAAGCCGGCGACCCAGATTGAGTATGACGGACGTGGGAGCGGCGCTGGCGTATGTGGTGGATGTCCAGCAGCGCAAACCCCGGCTCATCGTTCTGGATTACCTGCAGCGCATCAACCGGGACGATTGCCGGTCGAGCGATATCCGGGTGGCGCACATGGAAGTGGTCGACCGCGCCAAAGACATGAGCCTTGCATTCGGCTGCCCGGTCATCCTTGGTACACAGGCTGGTCGGCAACTGCTGGAACGCCGCTGGAAGATGCCCACGCTGGCAGACTCGCTGGAGTCCTCGAACCTCGAACAATCCTCTGATAAGGTCATTGCGCTGTGGTATCCAAAGACCACCGAACCGCTCAATAATGAGATTCGCTACTCTAACACGCAATCGTACACGGTGACCAACAACCTGCTGCTCATGAGCATTCTTAAGCAAAAGTACGGTCGCGCCCCCACGTTAATATCGCTGCACGTGCAGCCAGAGGTCAATAAGATTTACCCCATCGAAAACTGATACTTGACTTCTTATAACCAGTGAGTTATAATGTGGGTAGGATTAAATAACCAAAGGAGACCAATATGTGGGTAACGGGAGTGTTAGGCAAGTACTGGTGGCAGGCTAAGGTGTACGGCGAGGATTCAGACTTCGGTATTACTGGTGGGCGCATATCGAAACTATGCATCTGCCACGGTAGCCATTACAAGTACGAGGCGATGGTTTACAACTACGACCGGGGGCTGGACTTCGATAATACCGAGGGCACTGTCCTCATAGACATTATGGCTGAGGCGATAAGGGTCGCCGATGCCGCGAAAGGAGACCAATCATGAAAGACATCACGATTTACAAGTACGACCCAGAGACGGACGGGGACAAGGCAGAAGCCACGTTCAGCCCGACCGCGCTGGCTAAGGCGATGGACTTGGAGGACTTCGCCGAGGTGCTGCAGGAGTTCCTTAACTGGGGCATGAAGGAGTACGCCGATGGGTACGCGGTGGGTCACCGCTGCCGCCGGGCGCACCGCACCATCCAGCGCAGCATCATCACATTCGCGCTGGGGATTATCGCGGGCATGGCTGAGCAGGAGCACTGGGACGAGCGCAACGCGACCGCCATCACCACAGCCAAGAAGCTGCGCGAGATGATAGCCGATGGGCAACTGCCGGTCGGAATGTTAATCTGAGAGGAGGACGAGATGACACCGAAATATCCAGATATCGTGGTCGAACTGACCGGGCAGGATGGGAACGCATTCAGCGTGCTCGGTCTGGTGAGCCGCTCGCTGCGCGAGGGCGGGGTTGAGAAAGCAGAGTGCGACCAGTTCATGGCTGAGGCTACGTCGGGTGATTACGACCACCTGCTGCAGACCTGCATGAAGTGGGTCACGGTCGAGTAGACGAAATGCCGGGGCAACCCGGCATACACCGGACATAGCCACCCGGTGCTGATGAGTCAGGCTATAATTACAAGGAGACCGAAATGAGCGAACAAACATTTACCCGGATGGAACTGGAAGAGATTGTGGCGAAGCGGACTGCAGGTTTTGAGGCGCGGTACACAGAGGCGCTGTCGCGCGCGCAGGAAGCCGAGGGAGTCGCGGTCAAGTACATCGTTAAGATTGGGGAACTCGAAGATGAGGTTAAGGAGTGGAAGGCGCGGGTGGGTCGGCGCAACACCACCATTACTGAATTAAAAGCGGAATGCTATGACCTGCATAAAATTACCAGTGAGTCAGTCAGAAACTGCCTTGCCTCGCTGGTCGACAAAATGATGACCGAGGAGGGCGATGGTGGCAAATAAACGTGTAAATCTTACGCCCCGGCAGCAGCAGATTCGGAAGATTATCCGGGACAACCCAAATATCTCTTACAGCCAATTGGGGAAGCTGCTGAAAATTACCCCGGCGCAGGTGGAGAATGCCATTGCTGCATTTGACGATATTGGCGAAGACCACCGCCGGCTTATCTTGGTAGACTGGTCGAGGGACAGATGAACCACACAGAACACGACGAACAAGCCGAATTCTTCCGCATGCTGCAGATGCTGGATTGTGACGCAGCAGTCCTGACGTTTGCTGTACCAAACGGAGCGCGCATGGTGTCTGCAAGGCATGCCAAGCGCATGGTCGAGGAGGGAATGCGGAAAGGTGTACCGGACATCATTTGTGCCATGCGCAACGCGCGGCAGGATTATGCTGGACTTGCCATAGAGATGAAAGCCGGGCGCAATAAGTCCACGCCCGACCAAGAGCGCTGGCAGAAGCGGCTCATGGCTGCCGGGTGGAAGGTGGACGTGTGTTACTCGGCGCGCGATGCATTCTTGGTGTGGGAGAGCTACGTTGAACTGGACGAGCGCAGCCGCGACCTGATTCGCCGCAACTTCTTTTATGATAATAATGTAGTGGGAGGGGCATAATGGAGCAGAGATACAAAGTAGGCGACAAAGTAGTCAAATCGTGGAAGCCGCAATCTGGAACTGGCGTGGTGGAAGAAGTAGGCATTTTATCTTATCCGGAAGACGTGAAACTGGAAGCGTATATCTATCGGGTAAAGTTCCCGCTTTGCGAAGGCTCATTCCTTGAGCAAGACCTCTTACCAGCGATTATTACTGACCAGCCGGTCGGCGATAAAATCCAAAGTTAAGAAAGGAGGATTCCTATGAAGCCCGCCGGGACGAACCCGGCA
>CAYLVC010000316.1:0-3862 GCA_964387005.1 uncultured Dehalococcoidales bacterium
TTCGCCGTCACCAGTCTGAAGGTGTCCAAAGACAAGGTTTCCACCGGAGAAACAGCCGAGGTCACGGCTACGATTGCCAACAGCGGAGACCAGGCTGGCAGCTATACCGTCCGGCTGATGGTCAACGGCCTCGTGGAAAAAACTGCTCAGCCTGTTTTGCTCGATCCCGGCACCAATACAACCGTCAGGTTCGAATTCAACAAGGATGCCGCCGGCAGCTACGATCTCCAGGTGGGAGAAAAGTCTTCAAAGGTGCAGGTGGAACAGCCCGTCCGTATCTGGATCTGGATTCTGGTGGCCATCGCCGTCCTTTTGTTAATCCTTTTGATCCTGCGCCAGGTGCTGCACTGGGGGTTCAAGAAAAGCCCGGAGGACTAAGAGGTCAGGTTAAGAATATGTTTTTTTACAACGGTATAACGCCGTCGGCGATTGTTGATAGCGGTGCCGACCATTATTTTTGCCGTTTTCTTTGGAAAAGGAAGACGGGAAAAGGATTTACCCTTTCCCGAAATTCAAAATTCAAAACTCGTAACTCTACCTGATCTCCAGCGTATATACCGTGTGCGCCGGTTTTTGTGCATCTATGATGCTCCTGATGGTCCTTTCATTTACATAGCCGGTTTCCCGGACCTCCATGATCACGCTGAAATGGTGCCCCGTTCCGGAGCTGCCCAGCACGGTGTTCACCCCCAGACGGCTTTTTTCGTCCAGGATCATGCCGGGTACGAACTCTATTATCTGGGGCAGCTTTCCGGTATATATTCTCAGGTATTCCGAAAGTCCCCTCCTGGTCCCCCGCCAGCGGTAAAGCTCCGCCGCGTTCTTCACCAGTTCCCGCCTGCTCTCTAATGGCCAGTCCGGGTCTAGAGCCAGGTCAACCCATGAAGCCAGCCAGGGAAGCAGGGGCTCGGGGGTAAGAAGCGGGTCAAAATACAGCGCCAGGTTGTCCACCGTGTTCTCCACCGGATTCAAAATGTCCTCGAAAATCAGCAGAAATCGCCCCATCATGGGGTCGTCCCGGAACATCGAGGGCAAATAGTCCAGAAGACGGCTTACCCTCTGCGTATTATTCTTTGATTTGCCGGCCTGGGCCGGTTGTAGTTCAGTAACCATTCTTTTTACCCTTAATCCTCTTCAATGATATCTGCCGTCGCCCGGTGCTGGCCGGAGCAGACCAGGCCGTTTACCGGAACCCTCAGTTTTCCGTTGATTTCCTCCCGCTGGCCGCTGGCCCGGTCGACAGTGAAAAACTTTACTTCGTCGATGTATTCGACGCCGGGCGTGTTCTGCACCAGCGATAACAGGTCCGAAATATACAGGCTGCGGCCGAAAGGCCACCCCTGCCCCTTGGGACCGCCACAGACCGGATTGATGAACTTATATAGCCGTACCAGCACGTCCTGGGAGGTCTTTTCCATGGAAATACCCGGCTTTACCCTCACTGCTGCTTCCACCGCTACCTGCTGGTATTCCGGCGCGGCTATCTCTACCCTCATGGCCAGCAGCCGCCTTTCATCCAGGTAGGCCTGCACAATGGACTTGATGTCGCCTTCCAGCTCCAGCTCTTCCGTGGAAATGGGTCCGTCCGCCTTTTCAACTTCCGGTACGATCAGGATCCTGACCACACCGGGAGGTATGGCCTGTGAATTGGCCTGTGACCCTGCCGCCAGGCACCTGGCACGCGCTACCCTGGGCGTTGCCTCTACCGCCAATGCTTCAAAATCACCGGCTGTAACCGCTCTGGTCTGGTTGCGCAGCACCCGCGGCGCCCGCATCATGGCCGCTTCCATCGTTTCGGCATCCCGCCCCCCTGATGCCGCTGCAAAATTGGTCACCGAGGCAACATACGGAATGGATGACTTTAAAACCGTTATTGTCTCCTTGCCCACGTTCCCGATCACTCCCCCGCCCCAGCGGTATGAGGTAAAGCGTATCTGGCGGTTGGAAGGGGGTATTCCGCCGTACTGGGCTTCTTCGCCGGAAGGCTGCCTGATCAGCGGCCCCAACTGGATTTCTCCGGAAACGCTGTCCAGGGTGTAATGAGGCTCCCCCGGTCCCGACTGGCTGAAATCTGCCACTTCCTGCCAGGCCTCGTATTCCCCTTCTTTTTCTGTTTCGACTTCCAGGTATTCCCCGCTTTCCCTGGTCAGGACCGGCGTATTATGCAAATTGAATATTTGACCGGGCGCCCCGCTGCTGCGCCCCAGCAGTTCTCCGTCCATGCGCAAACAGTGGCGGGCCGGCGCCGTCCCCCCGATGCAGTCGGCTTCGATGCCCTGTATCCTGGGCGAACTGACATACGGCCGTTGACCGGAACGCGGCCGGGTGGCGCGGCAGCGTATCCAGAAAGCGCTCTGTCCGTTGATTTCTCTCATGACTGCGCTGTCAGGACAGTAAAGGATAACATCGCCGGGGACGTTAAATCCGCCGGTAGAGTCCTTTTCCGGCTTCAGCCAATGCCATTTTTGGGAGACTCCGTCCCAGTACTCCCAGACCAGCGGAGGGTCCAGTGGGTCCACTCCGATGCCTTCTATGCTGGAATCAATGCTCAAAAGAAGCGTCATGGCCCGCAGATTGTTGCTGAAGCCCAGGTAAAGGGCGTTGTTCTCCTCGGGCGGCTGTTTAAAAACCATGACCGCTTTGTCCCGCTTTGCCAGGGACGGCATTACATCCATGAATACGGCATCGTCCGGTGTCGTCATGGCATATGCCAGCTCAGGCACAACTACCGGCAGGTCCTCATCCGTCGTAAAAGAAATAGCCTCCTGCGTTTCGCTCCTGGCTGTGGCGCATACCGTTCCTCTGGGAATGGTGACGGAGTGACGCTGCGGGGCGGAAAGACGAAAGGTGATGTCTGCCCGGGCCGGTCTCGGTGGTTGTAGACGTACTCCCAGCAGATCCATGAATTTGATGTAGTTTTTTTCCGGCACCCTGTTTACCCTGTACAGCAGCATGTCCACCATCCAGGCAAATAGCTCTATCAGGGTAATACCCGGATCGCTCAGATTATAGTCCGTCCATTTGGGACAGTACTGCGGGATTTTGCTCCTGGCTTCACTTACAATATCCTGAAACTTGCGGTCATCCAGATTCGGTGTTTGCAGCGGCATCATAACCTCCCCATTAGATAGAATGGATAGACTATATTCCTGGCATCATTGGTAGCCTTTATGCGGTATTTAATGTTGATCAGCAGATGTGCGGGATTGGTAGAATCCGGCTGGGCATCCACGCCTGTCACTTCGATGCGGGGTTCCCAGAAAGCCAGAGCCTCTTCCACATAGTGGCTGGCCAGCCCCCAGGTGGTGGCGTTGTTGGGAGCAAATACCAGTGTGTGGATATCACAGCCGAAATTGGGGCGCATTCTCCTTTCACCCCTGGCGGTGCCCAGTATCAGCTTGACGGACTCTTCTATCCCTCCCTCGTTCCTGGCCATGGCGATTCCGCCGCGGTTGTCTATTTCCAGGGGAAAAGCCCAGCCTGTACCCAGGATATCCTGATTGGTTATATCTTCCATTTATGCTTCTCCAACCTGATGTAACTGTATTTATGTTTGAATATTACTATGACCCAGACATCGCTAGCTCTATAACCAATTTAAACGTTTTATATTATTTCAGGCTATCAACACCGTAGGACAGCCCGGCGGTATAATAGTGTCAGGCGGCCCGACGCAGGTAACCATATCACCCACCCTGGCCGCGGGTTGTCCGCCGATAAGCACGGTCGGACTTCCCAGCACTATCGGTCCTCCCACATGAGGAATAGGCGGTACGCCGGGAGTAACCATCGGGCAGGTATGCATATCGCCCATCCTGGCCGCCGGCTGCCCCCCGATCAATACGGTGGGAAAACCCACTGT
>CAYLVC010000317.1:0-3843 GCA_964387005.1 uncultured Dehalococcoidales bacterium
AAAGGATTACCGGTAGTTAAATTCTCCGGGGGCAAAGTAAGCCGGGAGATAGAGAAACTCTGGAACAGTGTTTATACAATAATAGAGAAAACTGACAAAGGGTGATAAAGTATACTTGACTCATGTTTGAGAGTATCAATGTCCGATGCAACAAATATTCAGGGGAGATAAAATAGTGCAGAAGCTTATCAAGGATTTTATAAAACAGAATAATTTCATTGTCGTGGAAGCCACTAACAATCTGCAATAATATGGCAATCAGATCGTTAAAAATCTAAAACAACGGGGTTACACTGTATATCCGGTCCACCCTGAACTCAAAGGGGTGGAAGGTTGCAAGTGTTTTCCTACAATATGGGAAATCCCGGTAAAGGATTGCGTGGTGGATTTTGTTGTTCCCCCGGGCGTTACCGTGGAAATACTCAAGCACTTCAAAGAACTGGGACTAAACCGGATATGACTCAAACCCGGTTCGGAGAATGATGAAGCTATAACCTTCTATCAGGAACACAGCCTGAAGGTTGTCCATAGTGTTTGTGTCATGATGAACTAAACGAAACCGGTTTTTAACAAATAACCGGCGATATTGTCATTTTTTGTCAGTCAATACTGGAAATATTTGGAGGAAACGAATTAAATAGTAAAGTATGCTATTCCTAAAGCCTGTCCTCATTTTGGTCATTGTGAGCAATTCGCCCTGGTTGATGTGGATGAGGAAAAGAAAGCAATTGTGGGTAAGAAGATTGTTCAGTCACCAGGGCATGAGCCCGGATTTCTACCAGTTTGGCTGGCGCAGCAGGGTGTTAACAGAGTAATTGCCGGTGGTATGGGCTCCCGGGCCCAGGAATTATTTAATCAGAATAATGTTGAAGTTATTACCGGGGCACTGGAAAGCGACCCGGAAAAAGCCGTTTTAAGCTATATCAGCGGATCATTAGCCACAGGTGGTAATGTCTGCGATCACTAAATTAGCCTGAACAATCATAAAATGAGTCGATTATTCTCAGTTTCAAGAAAATAAACCAGTGGAGATTGTTTTCAGTGTCAATGCTGCAAAAAAGAATGGCTGAGGAAGATGGAATTCGAGAAAAAGTAGACAATAATGGCGTCAGATGGTCCAAGGTATACTTTGGAGGGGGAACTCATTTTCAAAACTGGTTAAGCCAGGTTATTGAACTGAAAGGAAAAGATAACGTGGAAGTAGAGGAGGCCGACTCCAGCGGATTTCAGTGTTTCGAAAAAAGCGGTGAAAAGATGTACCGGATATGGATAAGAGCTAGTAGATAAAAAGAATATACAATCAACAAAACGATGTAATCTGTGCCGCTTATGTTTGACCTGTTGTCCCAAAGGGGCCATTTTAGATTTAAATTCATCACCAACAGAAGACATAAAATCACTTATTCACGAATTGAAAGACAGGACTAATGTACTGATGGGCAGGATAGAGCAACTGGAAAGATCAAACAAAAAGTAACTGAGGGAAAGGGAAACCATCAGAAATGGCTCAGCAGGGTTATCGTGTAATCAAAGAGATTACCGGGAACAATGACCCCCTTAAGAAGATAAAAGCAGAGGAAAACGAGGCTGCTCTGAAACTCTATCCTCATTTTAAAAAACTGGTAACCAGTTCAAAAGACCCACTGCTATCAGCCTGTAAACTGGCCATTGCCGCCAATGCTATTGACAACGGTCCCAAACAGGAGAGCTTCAATAGCAATAAAATTGTTCAACTTGTCTCAGAAATCGACCTGGCGATAAACGACTATTTCCCTTTTCGGAGTCATCTGGAAAATACAAGACGCCTCTTGTATATTGGGGACAACGCAGGAGAAATAGTCCTTGACCGAATTCTCATCGAAGAGCTTATTAAGACAGGGAAACTGGAAGTAACCTACGTGGTTAGGGGCAGCCCGGTGATCAATGACGTTACTTATGAAGACGCCGCTTCCGTCGGTATGGACAAAGTGGCGAACATTGTTTCCAGCGGATCGGACGCGCCTGGAACCATACTACCCCAATGTTCCCTTGAAATGCAGCGTTACTACCATTCCTCCGATCTTATTATTGCCAGGGGACAGGGCAACTATGAGTCTTTAGATGGAGAGACGGGCAATCTCTTCTTTTTTCTAAAAGCAAAGTGTTCTCTGGTAGCTGATAATCTCGGCATCAACGCGGGAAGTTCTGTTCTAAAGCAATATATATACCGCGACTGTGTAAACTGAAGAACAATCTGTTTTAACGTTTTTGTTGGAGGAGTGAAATGACGGAACTGAAGGAGTATAACCGTTGGGGAGAAGACCTGGAGAGGACATTGCGATTGAAAACGTCGCCAATCGCGGTCAAAATGCTGGAAAAGGAAGAAGATATCCCGAAAGGTGCCATCAGACCTGAAAAAGACAGAGGCATTCATCTCGCTCAGTGCCAGGCCTTCGCTATGTCCCGGCGTGAAAAGGAGACCATCGCCATGTTAAAAGAGGACAACTGGTGCCCGGGACCTCTTATGGCCTATGGTCTGGTGGAAAGGCCGCCGGTACCGGAAGACCGTTCTGCTGAATCTACGCCTTATGATAGTTTTCCCTATGGAAAATATATTGGCATCGTTACCGCTCCGCTCATCACCGCCAATTTTGAACCGGACCTCTTAATTGTCTATTCCAATACGAGCCAATTGAGAGGTATGCTTCTTTCCATGAAGAATGAAGAGAGAAGTTTAATAAATTCATATTTCTTCCCCTGGTCGTGTGCTTATTCAGTCGTAAACCCGATCTTAACGGGCCAGTACTGGATCGTTCTGCCAGACCCCGGTGAATACGAGCGGGCACTGGGAGGAGAAGATGAGATGATGTTCTCCATACCCAAAAACAAACTGGAGAAGTTCATGACGGACTTCAACCAGGCTCAAAGCGGGATGTGGAGGTTCGACCGTTTCCACCCGATGATGCAAAATGATTTCCCTCTGCCTGAAATCTACCGGAAGATGTTTAAAGAGTGGGGATTGAAGACTGACTGAGGGATTAACTCCGCCTTTTTTCCTTATCCTTAATAATTGTTCATAAACAGAGCTCTTAATCGACCACCGGAAACAGCATTTAACATGTTTCCGGTGGTATTTTGACATTATTGCCGCCATCAAAAATCTCGCGGAAACGATCCTTAACAAGTAAACTGGTGATGATGGCCTTTTTACGGGATGATCAACCGCTATTTATGGTGATTATGATCGCAAACCGCGTCGCCGTGGTCGCAGACATTCTGGCCGATCTCAAGACTCTGGTTGGCATGAGCTACAGCTGCTTTTTCAGGATCCTGTTCTGCTACTCCCAGCACCACTGCTATATTGTTCTGCTGGAATGCCATACGCGGTCCCATACCCATACCCCCGGCAAGCACCACACCTACACCACGCCTGGCCAATTCTCCGGGCAGGGTGCCACAGCTGTGCGGCTGTACCTGTATGGTTTCTTTCGTGGATACCTTTCCGTTATGATCCAGTTCCAGCAGCATAAACTCAGTAGCCTGGCCAAAATGTGACATCAATTGATTACCGCTCACCGGTACAGCGTATTTCATTCTTACCTCCACCCTTACAATTTTTGTTTTTATTTTTACCCCATTGCTGATTGTTGATTGAACAGCTTATAACAACAGATGATATCTACAGGAAAACTGGAAACAGGTCTATTGCACAAAGCGAAGAACTATGGACATTTTCAGGCTTTCACAGTATTTTGAAGTATTACGAGCATATGCTCATAATACAAGAAACGGGGAAATATGTCAATTTCAGGCTTTGTCTATCAGTTGATCGTCAATGTATAATAAGAGAAACGGTCTGCTTTT
>CAYLVC010000318.1:0-3820 GCA_964387005.1 uncultured Dehalococcoidales bacterium
TGGAGGCCGCCGGTATGAGAAATTCCGGCACCATGGATAATCCCATCCCTTCTCCACCCCATTTGTTTACTCTCACTGCTCCGTTAATGAAAAAACGTTTGTAGTCCGGTTCATCGATTCTGATTTCGTTAATGTCTTCTCCCAGGTCAACCCCTGAGTATTTGGATGTTAAAAAGGCTTCCAGGCAATATATAGGTTTCCCGACCCTGGCATAATTCAACGGGCAGTGGTATACCCCGGGAGGCGCAATAACTATCGTGGGGCTTGAGATGACCTGTTTTTCATGTTCCGCACCGAATGAATACTCGGCCTCTGCATCAAATTCCTTCATATTGTAGGGATTTGATCCAAAGAAGAAGAAAAACTCGGTAAACATATGTTTGTGGGTAGGCTCATGAAACATATACGGTTTTCTAACGACTGAAATACCCAGATTCATTTTAGCCACCGCGGGTATGATGTCCTGCGGCACGGCGGACAGCCCTATCCCTTCTCCGCCCCACTTGTTTTCTTTCACAACATCTTTGGAAGTAAAATACTTTTCATAGATCGGCTCAGTCATATAAACCCTCCTTTTTCTGGTTTCTGGATTTTCTCTTTCACGTTACAACGCATTGCCATATGCGATTAACCCATATTATACACCAAAGCACCAGGAATGTAATTTGCTTGTTATTTTGTGGCTTTAACGATCAGGTAAGGAGGGCGGCGCCTGGCTTCAATGAGGTCCGGCCAGTTTCGCTCATCCTCTTCTGAAGCCACCGGTTCCATAATCTTGTTAATCAAAAAACCGGCACTAATACAGGCATTGATGATGCCGGATAGCGTCCTGTGGTACTTGATAACACCCTCTACAAACCAGTGGCTTTCACGTTTTCCTTCCTGGCTGTAGCAGTCCACCGGCCAGCATAGTTTTTGCCCGGAGCCATCCTTTACCCATCCATGATGAATACCCTGTGAGCAGGTTAAAACCGGGTGTTCCATGGAAAACAGCAGTGTTCCCGGAGATTTCAGCCAGAAATGTATTGTGTTTAAAAGTACCGGCAGGTCGGCTATATAGTGAAACGCCAGGGAACTTACCACGAGATCAAACGAATCAGGTTTGAATTCCAGGTCTTCCATCGGCTTGTTGATAAAATTGATCCCGGCAGGTACATCTTTTTGGGCAAGCTCCAGCATGTTGACGGAAATATCCACCCCTGTAACCGTCTTTGCGCCGAGTGCCTTGATCCTGCGGGTGAGATCACCCGCTCCGCAGCCAAGGTCAAGCACAACCTGGTCTTTTACTTCAGGTAAAAGCGACAGTATGGACAATTGTTCGAGTATCTCATTGAATCCAGCCCGGTTTTCACGCATTCGCTTATAACCCCTGAAAAAACCGGGCTGGTCATAAATATTCTGCTTCAATTACGGCTCCAAAAGGTGTATGGCATCAGCGGGTATGTGTCCCGTAACCGATGCTTCTCCTGGGGATGTCCTTTGGATACTCAAATTTTTTGGCGGCGATAAGAGCTACCTGCCGTCCAAGATCACGGGTTGATTTCATGCACTGTTCCATCTGCTTCAGGTCCGTAACCGGATAAGCCGCCACGAAATGGGCAGGCAGCATCTGGCGTGAGACGATGTAAAAATAGAGGTCCTTTAAAGCATCCACGATTCCCAGGCTGCCAGCGGTGACTATTACGCCTCCTACCTTGTTGGCCAGGCTTTTTCCCGGGGCGTTCAATGAGATCGTCCGGTCTATAATGGTCTTGGTCTGTGCGGACATTCCATAAAAATATATCGGTGCGCCGTATATAATACCGTCCGCCGCTATCATCTTGTCGAATAGCTCGCCCATATCGTCTTTTATCGGGCATTCAGCTCCTTTGGTGCAGGCCCAGCAGCCGTCGCAAGGCTTCAGGTCTTTGCCAGCCACGCTGTAAAGCTCGGTTTCTGCTCCCTCCTGTTTTGCCCCTTCCAGGGCTTCCTTCAAAAGGAGCATGGTATTCCCTTCTTTCCTCGGACTGCATGACAAACCCAGTATTTTCAATTTTTTCCTCCTCTTTTCTTCTCTAAATACTGCTGATGCTATACCAATTCCATTGTCCGTAGTATATTCATGGTCTTCAGGATATTACTGTAAACCTACCAGCTTGCCGCTATATGTCATCAAAGGATTATAAAATAAATTGCGGTTCTGTTGAAATCGACTGGATTAGTTTTTCCGTTTCCTGCTCCTGTTGGGCCGAACCTTCAATATTCATCCATATTGCGCCTTCGGCCCCTGATATCCCCCCGGCTGCTATCATTTCGGCTTTTACTCCGGTCAGGGTTGCCAGTGCTTCAATTTCAGTAATGACCTCTCCCGGCACCGGCATCAGCCTGTAGCCTTTACCTCCCGGTGAATTCGTTTTAAGGGCAATCCGGTCGATGTCTCCTTCGATCCGCTTTTCCAGTCCGATGGGTATAATAAATCGCACTCTGCGCCCGATTACGGCCGGTATTATTGCTGCCACGGTACCACCCTGCGCGTGCCCAACCAATACAGCCGCCCGCCTGTGTTCGAAATCAAGTGCGTTGGCTCCCTTGATGATCACATCTCCTTCTTTAAGTTCCACCGCCACATCGTTGATGGTCTTGCCTTTCTGCCATACTCCTTCTTTTAACACTACATCACCTGGAAACCCCGTTTCATCACTTAATCTGCCGGTATCCGTTGTTTTAAAATTGGGAGGCAGTGTTATACCTCTAAAAAAGCGGCTGCGGGGAAATTTGTCTTTGATGCCGATTGACTCAAGAATTTCTTCAGCCACGCAACTGTTGGTAGTCCCGGCTACAATCACTACCGTTCCCTGCTTCAAAGCTGCGGTTACTGCTGGATGTAGCGCCGAGGCTTTTCCTATCAAACGCTTACCCATGGCTACCGTTAAAACATACTGCTTCATGTCTCTGCCTCTCTTAACCAGTATTCGAAGTAATCTTCCATGACTCTTGTCAGATTCACCAAGAAGTATGAAAACTGAGTCGAGCGGCTGGTTGAGCCTCGGACGAACAGACTCCGGTCACCCTCTCAACTTGCGGAGTCTGCAGGCGACCCGGCCGGAGACTCCTGAATGGGAGTTTTCATAGTAATTTATATTATTTCACAAATAGCCTGAATAACCAATCCCGAATGTTGTTTTGAACAACATATTAAAGCTCAATAAAAACAATACCGGCAGGCCTTCTTTAAGAAATACCTGCCGGTTTACCGAAGTGGCCTTTTTTATTTCCTGGCTAAAGCTGCTTTAATCTTTTCCGGCGTGGCGGGAAGATTGTAGATTCTCACCCCACAAGCGTTATTAATGGCATTGATTACTGCCGGTGCGGTTGAAACCATGGTCATCTCACCGATGCCTGTAGCGCCCAGGGGGCCATTGGGTCGTGGGGTTTGCAGCGTAATCAATTCCATATCCACGGCTTTATCAATGGTAGGAAATTTGATGGTCACCCAGTCTTTGCTTTTTCCAGGTATAAATTCTTCTCTGAGGGCATAGCCGATACCCTGGTCCATGCCGCCTTCGATCTGGCCTTCCAGGTTTTGAGGATGAATGATCACGCCGGCGTCAATGGCTACCGTCATTTTTACGACTTTCGTTTCACCGGTTTCAATATTTACCTCTACCTCGGCCATCTGGATGTTATGGACTTCTGAAAGGAAGGCCGCGCCCTGCCCGGTCTTGGGGTCAAGATGGTCTTCTCCCGGATTCTTCTTTCTGCCTTCATAACGAGTGGCCTTGCCGGCTTTTTTCAGTCCTTCATAGGTCTTTGAACCTGCTTCATCCATGGCTTTTTTGAG
>CAYLVC010000319.1:0-3817 GCA_964387005.1 uncultured Dehalococcoidales bacterium
TATCACCTGCTGTGTCTCTACCCCTGAGATCAGGGCGGGTTCTTGTTTTTTGAGATCGTACAATTTTCTGACCAGAGATCTTTGCCTGTTATGCAGTTTTATTGCATCCTGCAATTTATTGGCCGAGAAACTGTTCCCGCTGTATTGTTCCAGGGAATGAACGAACGAGTCCAAAACCTGGCGGTGGTAGTCCTGGGAGGTTTCTCTCAATGTGTGGGGCGTATCCAGATGATATGTATAATTTGTTTTAACCGCGTAATTCCAAATACCCGGAATTCCCGCACCTACATCGCAGATATGACTGGTGATGACGCCGTCCAGGAAGTTATATCTGCCTTTCAAACCCAGGTCAAGATAGCTGCGCAAAAACGGGCAGACTACGGTCGGAAGATAGTTGTCAGCTTTCGTAATAGGTTCGTTTATGTCACCAAATAGCCGGAAAGGGACTATATCAAATGCGGTCAGCAGTTCGGTAACCGGATAAATGCAAAGGTAGCCGAAAACTTTTTTACCTGTTTTCTGTAATTCTTTGGCTCTTAGCGCGCGGTCCTGATTAACTAACTGGACCTTGTCCAGTCCCTTCGAATTTTTCATAACACCTGTCATACGCATACTTCCTTGTGAATTATTCAGATGAATTTACCACTCCATTCCCAGGTCCTTTCTCACCTGCCGGTAATGTGCCATGGTCTCTTCAAACGCATCTGCTTTTTTCAATATTTCGTTTGGATTAAAGAGGCTGGCATCCACCATATCCCCTTCCATAACCAGTGCCGGGACTTTCAACAGGTCCATTACCTTTTGTTGAAAAGAACAAAGGTTGAAAGAGGCTGACCGGCAAGATAAAAGTATATGTATAACCACACCGTCACACTGGCAATCACGGACGTGTTTCACAGCCAGCCGGGGTGATGTGCCGGTCCGTTCTATTTCATCCCTTATCTCTGAGGCTTCATCCGCTGTGTATTCCACTTCAAGCAGATTATTGGTGCTCTGGTAGCGCTCCCTGACATATCTTTCCATGGGGTCACTATACTTGTTTACATCAATATTTACCGGTATAAACGGTTTGTAATTGCTTTCGATCACGAAATTCCAGCCTTTTTCAGCCAGTTGATCGAAGATATTCAAACTGTGCCAGGGTGGCAGCCCATCGAACGAAAGCCTGAAGCGTTCTTCAACATTCAATGCTGAAATTCCCTTTTCCGCTCTTTCTTTAACTTCCTCCTTTAATTTAAGGAACCCATCAGTGACTGTTTTCAAATCAGACCCGCGGAAGAGAGCAGCCGACATAGAACTCCAGAAGTCCTTGGAGTGCATTGGCCCAGGATGGGCTTTCCTCAGTTGATTTATTTCCCAGCGTATTCTGTTTAAGGCAGCTTTTTCCCTGGAGATTTCATCAAATTTGTCCCAGTCCATCTTTTTCCCCAGCAATCGTTCGAGATAGTTCACAAAATCTTTCAGTTGTTTTACCAGGAACTGTATGGCACGGTCATCAGCCCCTTTCTCCAGGCTTTCTTTTAACCCGGTGGAAGGAGATTCTATAGCCCAGAGGGGAGCATTAAAATAGCGGCCGAGCGCCTGGAACCATTTAAAGCGGGCATCGCAGATTTCTGCTGACGCTATCATGATGTTCGGCCTGGTCATACCTCCCATGGGTGCTTCATCCGGAATAGCGCCGCCCTTTTCCAGCATTTTTACAGAATATCCGAAGCAGTTCCTTGCATATCCGCAAAGATGGTTGGGATATCCTTCGGCATCGGATATCTCAAGATAGGGGGTGGCTTTCCCGGCTGCAGCACACACACTGCCATAGTTTTCAGGGTAAATCGACAGAATGTCCATAGCCGTCAGAATGGGTTCCGCCCACTGGCCCAGCATCACCCATGCGACAGGCTTCCCTTCATCTCCACCCTCATACATTTTATCCACTTCGGCACGCAGGGCATACATGGACTTTAGTCTGTTGATGGCTCTTTTTTTTGTTTTTTCCTGCGTTTCCAATGAATTCCCCCTTTTGCCCTGTTATTCTAAGTCTATATAACTTCTTTCTCTCGTAATTCGGTAATCTCTTCCCAGGTAAATCCACCCATTTCCATCAGTACTTCCTCTGTGTGCTGACCGAACTCGGGTGCTTCGGCGTTGACTTTTCCCGGTGTCTCACTAAGGCTTATCGGCAGGCCAACTACTTTTACCGGTCCGAGCACTTCATGATTGTAGTCAATAATATAATCATTGGCTATGACCTGAGGATCGAATGCCAGATCATTCATGCTCTGGACCGGAGCTGATATGATGTCAAAACCGTTCTTGAATATTTTGTTCCATTCATCAGCGGATTTCAAACCAAAAGCCCTGTCGAACTGTGAAATAAGCTCACAGCAGTTTGTCTCACGTAAATTGGCATCTTTAAAACGGGGATCGTTGATGAGGGGCTCAACTTCCAGTGCTTTACAGACGTCCGGCCAGTAGCGCTGAGACTGAAGCATAGCCAGCACCATCCACCTGCCGTCTTTGCATTTATAGTAGTTCCAGAGCGGGTTCCTGGCAGAAATACGGTTTTGCTGAACGGTGGGTTTTTTGAGATAAAAGCCCTTGCCCAGCATCAGGGCTTGCCATGAAATCATGCTCATCAGCATCGAGGTGTCCACCTTTTGCCCGATGCCGAATCTTTCTCTGGCTAAAAGCGCTGCAATAATTCCGTAAGCCGTCATAATAGCTCCGGCCTGATCGCCCAATCCGCCGTAATGGGGTATTCCAGGGTCATCTGCATTCCCCAGCAGAGTGCTTATGCCTGATCTGGCTGAGCCCACGAGGTCAAGAGCACCGTCCGTAGCCTCCGGTCCCTTAACCCCAAATCCGGATGCCGCTGCATATATCAGTTTGGGATTATATTGACGCAAAGTATCATAGTCAACCTTTAGTTTTTCCGGAATGCCAGGCCTGTAATTATGCATAAAAACGTCCGCCTTCTTAACCAGGCGGTAAACTACCTCTCTGCCTTCGTTTTTCTGTAAATTAAGCGTGATGCTTCTCTTACCCCGGTTATTTACTTCAAAATAGCTGGTTTTCCCGTTGGGTAAATCCGAGAAATCCTGAGTTAGCAGACCCCGTCCGGGATCGCCTGTGACATAGTGCTCGATGTGTATTACATCTGCTCCCAGGTCGGCTAACATGGCCGCAGCTACCGGCCCTAGCTGCCACTGAGTCCAGTCAAGTATTTTGATGCCTGCCAGAGGCCCTTTCTTCTCCATAGTTTTACCTCGATAATATAGAATATTTTCCCGATGTCGTATTTGTTTTGGCTTATCTGGCCAATCAGTGTTAATGTTATATTCTCTTTTTATCCTTAAGCCTTTCCCAGTGCCTTCAACACTTTGTCCGGAGTCACCGGGAAACCGTCTACCCATTTTCCAACGGCATTGTAGACGGCAGGAGCAAAGATAGCCGGGAGAGCTGTGGCTACATCCTCTCCGATGCCCACCGTTCCGTAAGGACCGTACCCCATTCCGCTTTCAACCAGGATGGTATCTATTGGCCCTGCATCCTGCATTGTAGGGAATTTGTAATTCAAGAGGTTGCCGTTAAGCATTACACCCGTGTTGGGATCGTGAATCACCTCTTCCGTCCTGCCCCTGCCCACAGCCATGTACGTTCCCCCGTATTGCTGTCCTTCACAGCCCTCCCAGTTGATGACCTTGCCCACGTCGTTCACGTTGACCACGCGGGTAACGTCGATCTCACCTGTCTCAGGGTCCACCTCAACTTCCATAAAATGGGCCTGACGGCAAAGCCGCAGACGCACACCCAGATAAGC
>CAYLVC010000320.1:0-3816 GCA_964387005.1 uncultured Dehalococcoidales bacterium
AATTCAGGTATACTCACACTATGAAAATACCGGGAATATGCGTTATCACCAGTCCCAGGCCACCGGCAGGAATCATACCCCTGAGCAATCTGATTAATATCCTGGGTGAGATAACCGGCTCTCTCTTTTTAATTACCGGCAATTCCGGTATAGAGGTGTTGAAGACCTGCCCGAAGGTCAAAGGCTATTCCCTGGTACATATTCCCCACCGCAATATTGCGATCCGGATATACAGGTACATCAAGCTGCAATGCCAGATAATAGCCAGAATTGCCGGGCTCAATAAAGATGCAGGAATATTCGTCTTTTTTATGGCTGAGGGTCTATTCTGGCCGGTGGTAGCCTGCAAGCTTACGCGCAAGCCTGTAGTTCTGGTCTTAGCCTCATCCGCCATCAAGGTAGCCCAAAAAAGCCGGGATATTTTTGCCAGACCTGTTATTCTCATGGAGAAAGCCAATTACCGCCTGGCCAGCAGGATAGTAGTCTATTCCCAGGGACTCATTGATGAATGGGGTTTACAAAAATACAGGAGGAAAACTTATGTCGCTCAAAAGCATTTCCTTGATTTTGCCAGCTTGAAAATTACCAGGCCATTTCAAGAAAGAAAAGAGGTAGTAGGTTATATAGGGCGGTTGAGTGAAGAAAAGGGCATACTGAATTTTGTCAGGACGATTCCCTTTCTGGCCAGATCAAGGAAAGAAATCAGGTTCATCATAGGTGGAGACGGACCCCTCAGGGACAGGGTAAATCAACATCTCCGCGAAGATAACCTTATCAATATGGTTGAATTCCCCGGTTGGATACCTCACCATGACATTCCCCGTTATTTTAATGAAATCAAGCTTCTGGTCTTGCCTTCGTATACCGAAGGTCTTCCCAATATTATGCTGGAGGCCATGGCCTGTGGAACACCCGTGCTGGCTGTTCCTGTTGGATCGATCGGCGAGATAATCAAGGACGGTTTTAACGGCTATATTATGGAAAATAATTCGCCAGAGTGTATTACTCGCAACGTTATCCGTGCGCTTGATGACCCCGATCTGGAAAAAATAAGTCTGAACGGGCGGCTGACGGTTCAGGAGCACTATACTTTTGATAATGCGGTGAATAAATACAGCAGCATGATTAACGAACTTTGTCAGGATTCAACCTGATCAGGACCGGTGCTTTGTTATACAGGTCCCAATCCCTGGTTTGAACCATGCTGATTCTGTTGATAATCGATTACCGTAGATTTTAGAATGGATTCGAGCCTGCGTACGCGGCTCCCATCTATTCCCTGACTTTATAAATCCTGCACAGCATCGTTTTATTGGGCGCCCCGCCGAAACCGGAGGAACTCTGGTTTCCCATCGGGATAAGCTGGTTGACGTTAAGCTCCCATATGCCGTAAAGGTAGGGGGCTTTACCTTCCCTCTCGGGGTACCACCAGCCATGCAGGGCGTGGGCCATAGTGGGGTGGATGGTCGGAGTCAATACAGCTTTTCTTTTAAACTTGCCCCTGACTCCTTCGATCCAGACCCAGTCGCCTGCCTCAATACCCAGCTTTTTGGCGGTTTCCGGGTTCAGTTCGACAGTGGGATCAGGCTCGATCTCCCTCAACCAGGGTATCTGGCGGTGCTCGCTGTGGAAAAACACGCCGTTGCGCCGCCCTGTAATCAATATCAGGGGATATTGTTTATAAATCTCAGGGGTGCTCAGAGGGCTCTCTACCGGCTCTTTATGGTGCGGCAGCGGGTCCAGTCCGTAGCTTTCAAAAACCGTGGAATAGAGCTCTACTTTGCCGGTGGGAGTACGGAAACCCGGCTTACCGTCCGGTCTCAACTGGCCTTTTTCATGCCTGCGGTAGGGACTGCCGCCGGAAGGATGGTTTTTGGGGGTGAGTGCCCAGTGTTTTTCGTTCAATTCATCAAAATTCATCCCGCTGGGTTTAAGGCGGTAGCTCAACAGTTCACGCACGTCTTTCCAGGGAACGCTTTCCGGGCTGAGCCGTTTGGCCAGTTCAAAGTTGATCTCCCAATCGGACTTGCACTCTTCCACCTGTAAAACTTTGCGGATGGGATTCAGGATCACTCCGGTGGAAAAAACAGAGTCTTTCTCAGGGAAACTGCCTGCCGGCAGAACGATATCGGCAATAGCCTGGGCGGTGGGGGTCATAAAGGTATCCACCACTACGTTGAACTCCAGCCTGCGTACGGCTTCGTAATGCCTCCTGGGGTCCTGGGCGGTGTTGGCCATGAAATTATTGCTCTGGCACCAGAGGCCTTTAATGGGATAGGGTTGGCCGCTCTCCATCTGCTCCAGGACCATATCGGACAAAGCCCATGAGCGGAAATTTTTAACCAGGGGATAGCGGTCTGCTCCGATGCGCTTTTTGTTAAGGTTGTTCACCAGTTCCTGACCGTAAAGCTGGATAACCTCCTGAGTGGAATAAGGGTAGATTGTTACACCATAGGGCGGGCGGCAAATGACGTTGCCTCCCGGTACATCCAGGTTGCCCGTAATAGCCCACAGGCAATTAAGGGCGTGAATCGTACTGGTGGCTTCGGCATTGCTGTCCAGCGGCTGGCCGAAACGGATAGCAGCCGGTTTGCTGGCGGCGTAGAGCCGGGCTGCCTGGATGATTTTTTCCTTCGGTACCCAGGTAATCTTTTCAACCTCATCCAGGGACATGGACAGGGCTCTCTCTTTCAGCTTGTCGAATCCGTGTGTCCATTTCTCCACGAATTCTTTATCGTACAGGTTCTCACTTATAATCACATTAAGCAGGCCGAGCGCCAGAGCGCCATCTGTCCCCGGTCTCAATTGAAGCCAGATTTCAGCCCTTGAGGCTTCCCAGGAGCAGACCGGGTCTATTACTATCAGTTTTGTGCCGCGCTTCATCATGTCTACGACCCAGTGACCGCTGAAATAATGGTCGGTGCACTGGCTGCCCTGTAAATTCCTGGCCCAGGAAATCAGGCAGGCCGGGGCTTTCCATTCAGGATCGTCATAGCGCTCAGGCGAAAACTGGGCGGCGTCCGGGAAGGTGGCATCCCCTTCGATGGTATGCATGGCAGCCAGTCGGGGAGTAAAGCAGGAGATCCCCGAAAGGCCGAAAAGAGTCCAGTTGGGGCTGCCGTAGGCATAGGCTAAAAAAAGAATGGGGCCTCCGGAATCACGTCCGGTGCCCTGGCCGAAAACAATAGACTCCGCTCCGTATTTATCGCGGATTTCCCGCAGCCTCGTTTCGCAGGTATCGAAGGCTTCATCCCAGGATATTCGCTGCCATTTGCCCTCTCCCCGCTCACCGGTTCTTTTCAGGGGATATTTCAACCTGTTTTCGTTGTATATATATTGCTTAAGAGCCAGGGCGCGGGGACATAACCTGCCCTGGAAATAGGGATGGTCTTCATCCCCTTCTATTTTCAGCAGTTTGCCGTCGCGGATAAAGAGCTTGACGCCGCAGCCGCCGTGGCAACCCGGTCCGGGAGACCATGCTCCCATTTTTACAACCTGTACATCATCCGTTATCCTGGCCATTTAACTCCCTCACAGAAATCAATTCCCAAAAAGTGTTGTGAATACCCAAAATCACCTGGACCATGCAGGGCGACCTTCGCGGTCGACCACCCGGTAACATATTCAATTCTTCGCTCAGTTAACTCCTTACCGGTATCCCTGGAAAAATGCCTAATCTCTCTTTAATAAATTGAAATATTCCATGGTATTTCTGCATGGAAATGACTGCCATTTTCCGTTTGCGAACATTTTACCACAATCAGGTACCTGTTGTCGTATGCTTACAAAAGTTATACAATAAGCCTAACCTGAAAA
>CAYLVC010000321.1:0-3807 GCA_964387005.1 uncultured Dehalococcoidales bacterium
CAGCGCCCGCACCAGGTGCAGGCATAGCCGTCAAGCAACTGTTTCCAGGTGAAGTCCTGGATTTTCGAGGCGCCGTAAGTCCCCTTCTTTTTCAGGTCGACCGGCTTGAGAGCACCTCTGGGACCAAGGTCTCTGAAAACCAGGTTGGCGAACGAGGTCAGAGGATGCAGGTGCTTCGAGCGGGGAGCGTAGATAACGGCCGCCAGAAGCAGAACTGAATTCAGCCACCAGAGGCTCTTGTATACCACGGCGGATGAATCCGGGGATATTCCGGAATCTACCAGGGCCTGCGCCAGGGGGACTCCCAGGAGCGGGCCGGGATTGGGGATTCCATAGGCAGCAAACCTGTATCCCTCTATCAGGAAATGGAGCACCATCAGGCCGAAGATTACAGCGATCAACAGAGCCTGGGTTACCTTTTCGTCTGTGTTTTCTTCCCTCTTCAGCCTTTCAGGTTTGATTATATAGCGTTTGATCACCACCCAGACCATTGCCAGGATAACCAGCAAGGCCACAATATCCAGGACTGAGAGAAAAGCGGTCTCAAACCCGCTTCCGCCAATTACACTGTAAAGCCCAAATCCGCCGGCCAGGCCGATAAATATGATATAAGCTATGCCGAATATGATAAGACCCCAGAACATGACGGTATGCCCCAGGGCGGCGGGATCTTTGAGAGTAAGGCTCTTCAGGTTGCTGGACTGGGAGAGAGCTATGGACAGCATGCAGGTAAAACGGTAAACCAGGCGGTCGAAACGGTCTTCAGGCCTTCCCAGCTTTAAAAGGCGTATAAGCAATACAACTCTCTGGATGAAGAACGCCAGAGCCACCGCAAACAGCACCCAGAAAATAACATATCCGGGAATCCCCAGATAACTTCCAGCGACTGGCGACATTTTGCCTCCGGAAAATCCTCTATTCTGCGGCAACAACCGTTAAATTTTGCCTTAATAAACATAACCGGTTTGAAGCGGATCGCCAAGAGATTTCACAATATGAAATAATAGTTACAGTTTTAAATTTAACGAAAACATTATACCACATACGACCGGCTGATAAAAACCATTCACTGCAGTTATACAACCAGCAGCTTGATAAGGTCACTGACGCGCTCAACCTTTTCCAGGTTTTCGATCATATCCAGGGCTTTTTCAGCCTTTGCCCTGGCTATTTTCCCGTTGAAATTGAGGTTATTCCAGTACTTCTCAATCAGTTCCGGCTGAGACAGGGGACGGGCGGGGTAGCCCCTCATCATGGAATACCGGTAGACCGAATCATACTCTTTCCCGTCCTTCATCCTGACGATCAGTTCCATCGCCCCGTTTTTTTGCCGGGTCGGCAGGTGTTTAACCTTAGCGCAAAGGTCGATGACGGCAGGTTCCTGAACGGCTTCGTCGGTGTAGTGTTCGAGCCTGGCTCCTTTTCTTAAAAGCACATTGGCCGCGCTGTAGGCCTGGTAAAAGAGGGCAGCCGGCTGTAAATCTCCCTTTTTGAAAGGCGTTGCGCCGTAGCTTTTGAGCATCATGGGTTGTACACCAATAACTATTTCATGGATGTCGGCGGCATTGATATCATGCTCCTGAAGGATATCCAGTCCACAGTCTATGAGGTTATGGTTTCCGTAGCAGGAAGGGTACTTTTTATGCATTCCCCGGGTATAAAATTCCTTTCCCAGGTCCCTGTTCATATACTCGGGATGATAGGGTTTGGGACAATAGGACTCAAAATAGCCCTGGGGACCAAAGAGAGGGTCTTTCAGCCCGGTGAACCCCTTTTGCGCCATCATGGCGGCGATGATGCCATTGCGGGCAGCCATTGCGCCATACAACTTGAAAGTGTGCACACCATCCCACAAAGAGCGGAAGTTGCCTGCGACCTGGGTGGTCAATATTCCAAAGGTATGCATCATCTGGTCTTCCGTCAGCCCCATCAGCCTGCCTGCGATGCCGGCAACCCCGAAGGTATTGCCCGTACCAACAGGATCAAAGGGATGGTCGAAGCCAACGCCTTCTACAAAGATAATGCGGGCTGCCAGATCACCGCCCAGCACTACCGCGCTGATCAGGTCTTTTCCACTGGCTCCCGTATATTCCGCAACAGAGAAGGCTGCCGGAACGGTGGAGCTTTCAACATGGCCGCAAAACATGTCCTTATTCTGCCCGAAGGGATACGGCCCAACGGCTTCGTGGTCATATGACCGGCACTGGAGACTATTCATCATGGCGGCATGAGGCAGGGGCACCCTGTCTCCATGAGCCAGGATAGTTGCTTCACCCTTACCGCCCCACTGCCTTACCAGGTCAAAAAGGGCTGAGTTAGCCGACCCGTTCCAGCCGCTTACCATAACTGCCGCCAGATCAATGATCTGGTTTTTAGCGTTCCTGAGCGTCACGGCGTCAAAGTCCTCGAATTTGACATCCAGCATATTGTGAATCAGTTCCTGAGTCGCTGTAGCCATACTGCCTCCTTGCGTTGCGTCATTATTTTTCTGCTCAACAAAATTACAGACCAACCAGTTGTTGTTTCATTAGTGGGTATTAAAGGGCAAAAAAACCCGAACCGCTTAATAAACCTGCCGTATCCGGGGAATATCCTTTCGATTACGGCAATTATACATCGTTTACGATCAGCCATCAAGAAAAATACTTTTATCCGGTGAAGCAGATACTATTCTTAAACCCAGGGCCTGCGGCTGCGGGCCATCAAAGCGCTGGCGAACCCGATCACACAAAAACAGATGAGAACGAAAAACATGGTCGTATACTGTCCCGTATTGTCATACACGATGCCGGCAATGGTGGCTGAAACCGCCTGTGACAGTACCTGGAAGGGGAAAACGATGCCCATTACCTGTGCGTAGCGGTTGCGCGGATAGTTAGTGCCGATAAAGGTTGGCAGGGCGGTCAGCACCGCACCCCAGCTAATGCCCATGCAGGCAGCATATAAATATATGATCGACAGAGTCCGGGTAGATAGTATGATAATGATGCCGATAATCTGGAAAACAAAAGCAATAGCGGCCAGGAATCTGACGTTGAAGCGCAGTCCCATCGCCCCCATGATCAGGCTGCCGCAGGTTTGCGAAACAGCCATGACACTGGCAACGGTAGCCGCCGTTATGGCACTGTAACCAAAGTCCTGGATAAAGGCTATCTGGTGAGTGGAGATGGTGCCCATGCTGAAAGCCCCGGCGGTCACCATGGCGATAATGAACCAGGTAACAGGCATTCCAACCGTCTTCTTCAACCAACCTGTCTGCCTGCTGAGAGGTTCGCTGTCTTCCTTCATGTCGGGCTTTACTGTCGCAGGGCTTTCAGGCAGTCCGTCCGGTGTCAGACCTACATCTTCAGGGCGGTTCCTGATAAGAAAAATCCCCCCGATAAGGACAACAACCACAAAAATACCCGCCAGTGTAAGCCATGTATTGCGCCAGCCCATTGAAGAGATCAAAACCGTAATAAAAGGGGGAAAGACCAGTCCACCCAGCCCACCACAGGCCATAAACATCCCCAGCGCCAGTGAGCGTTTCTTCACAAACCAGTTGTTTACTATGGTAGTCCCGGCGATATAGCCGCCGAATCCGCCTCCCAGCCCGATAAGAACATACAGGCAATATACATGCCAGACTTCCTGTACAAAAAACATGCCCGCAACACCAACTGCCGCCAGCAGGTTGCCGGCAATGATATTGGAGCGGGGGCCGTACCTGGCGATCAGCACGCCGAATATGGGGCTGGGCAGGCCGAAGGACAAAAAGCCTACCGAGACCGCCCCTGCCAGCATTGCCCTGCTCCAGCCGAATTCATT
>CAYLVC010000322.1:0-3792 GCA_964387005.1 uncultured Dehalococcoidales bacterium
CCGGCAGCAAATTCCCGGCCCTTCTGGCCATGTCGCCGTTCGGCAAGGACAACCAGGAAATGGTTCGCTGGCTGCCGCGGCTGCGATCTTTTGTATCTCCTTTATGGGATGGCAATCTCGAAGCCGGCGATATCGATTATATGGTATCCCGGGGGTATGCCTTTGTGATCCCGGACCCCCGCGGAATTGGCCATTCCGAAGGGGAATATGCAGGTCTATTCGGCTCCATGGCCGAAGATGGTTACGATATTATTGAATGGATGGCCCGACAACCCTGGTGTGACGGGAACGTGGGCATGACCGGAATCTGTATTTTCTCCGCTTCCCAGTTACTGGCGGCGGGTAAACAACCGCCTCATTTAAAAACAATTGCTCCCTGGGAGACCTGGGGTAATCTATACCGCAACCTGGTATATCCAGGCGGAGTGCTTGGAACTATCCAGCAGGCGGTCTATTCCGGAAAAATGCAAAACGATGACGGATGGACTCTGGGCAATATTGCCTCTTATACCATGAAAACTCGCTCACCGGAGGAAGTTGAGCTTCTCTTTAAAAAAGCCCTGGAGAACCCGGATATCAAGTATAACCCCAAGTTCTATGCTTTGCTTAAATATCCCAGGAAAGACCCGATTTTCGTTGATTTTTTGCTGAATCCAACCGATGGCCCGATATGGGATGAAATGTCCCCGCACACCAACCTTGATAAGATAAAAATCCCGGTCTATGAAGCGGCTCCCTGGTGTATGGAACTGTTTACCTGGAGTATGTTCAATTGTTATGAGGGCTTACCCTCTAAACCAAGGCTGTTTATGTGGCCGCCTGGAATGACTGATAGACCGCATCACGAATATCATGACGAGCTTGTTCGCTGGTTTGATTTTCACCTCAAGGGTATCGATACCGGGATTCAGGATGAGCCTCCTATCAAGATGTTCGTCATGGGGGCGGATAAGTACCGATATGAGCATGAGTGGCCCCTTGCCCGGACCAAATGGATGGAATATTACCTGCACCCTAACAGCAGTCTCATGACGGAACCTGTCAATACGGAGTTGGAGCCGGATGGCTTCATACAACCATCTCTTGATGTTACTCCCCTCGTTCATTCAGTGGGGTACCAGACACCTCCATTTTCTGCTGTTACGGAAATCACCGGACCCATTGCACTGTATTTATATGCGTCCATTGATTCCGATGATACGAATTTCATGGTTGACCTGATGGAAGTCACGCCTTCGGGTAAAGAAACGGTGTTCAGCAGGGGCTATCTCAAGGCTTCGTTTCGAGCTGTTGATAAGGATCGTTCCAGGATCTGGAGGCCATATCATCACTTTACCGACCCTCAACCTGTTATTCCGGGAGAAATCAACGAATATCAGATCGAAATGCTGCCTGCCTCGATTCAGATTAAACCGGGCAATTTCCTGAAGCTGGTAATTCGTAACCAGGATAACTTAATGTCTCCATTTGGAATGTGGGGCAATTACCACCTTCCAATGCATAAAACGGTCAGTCACAAGATTTACCTTGATAAACACCATCCATCCCATCTGGTACTACCCGTTATCCCGTCTACAGATGCATCGCAGTGGATAAATTAAGAAATAAAAGGCGAAGGTGTAAAGCAAAGCAATCGAATCTACTCAAGCCAATTTCCGGTAACGGTCGAACTTTCATACTTGCGGCCTTCGCTTATTATTGCGGCAATTAAAAGTAACGCATAATATTGATATTCAGGCTCGATGCATGAAGGAATGATTCCTGTTTAATTGCCGGAATAATAGTAAGCTGGTTGATGTTTATGAAGTTTAAAAGCAACCTTGTTTAAGCAGTGTAATACTTAAAGTGCTGGCAGCATTGCCCTCTGCTTGTTTTGACGGTCTCTGCTGGGTCGCATTGTTTAAGATGACTGTTGACCGGATAACCCGAGCAGTTCCCCGGCTTTTACAAAAAGTGCATTTAAACATTCACTGAATTGCATCCGATCACTGTCTTCCAAAGAGGAAAACACTGACTCCAGAGAACGGATGGGGACATTTTGATACAGGGATGCTCCATTTTCAGTAATAAATATTTTGGTCTTTGTGCTTCCAGGGTTCTTTCCCTTTGTTACAAGTTTCATCCTGATCATCCGGTTGACCAGCGAAGAAATGGAATGATGCTGCCTCAGAGTAAGCTCTTCGATGGTTTTCGAGGTGGCTGCGCCTCCATTATTGATTAGAATAGAGAGTATGATGGACTGTTCAACCGTCAGTCCAAAGGGGGCTAATTCCAGTTCCCTCAATCTGTAGATAGAGTTCCTGGCAAGGTTCAGACATATCCATGCTGTGAAATTGGTTGTTTTCTGTTGTTTGTTGTATTGACTTATTTTCATAAACAGTCCAATATCGATAATATTTTCAGGCTCGTAATGGTTAATCCTGGCACAGATTGCCGGCAAAACATTAATTAAGGTCTATGCCTGCTCCCAGCTCTGCAAAGCGGCGGCACTCTTTCCGGCCAGACGCCCGGAGGCCAGCATTTTACCGGCATTCAGACCCCCTACCGCATAGATGTTGCCGCAGATCGACCCCATTTCTTTCATGAATATCAAACAATCTTCTCTGGGAGTAACAGATATCCCTGACGAAGGGTCCGCATTTTCCAGCCCAACGCTGCTGGCGGCATACAGGTATTCAGCCGCTTTCACCGGATCAATGGCAAAGACGGCTCCGGCTCCAGACGTCCGTGTCTGCCCTCCCCCGGGAAAAGGTGCTTTCTCCAGTATCGCTACCTGTGCTCCATGATCGTGGGCAGTAATAGCTGCTGAAATTCCTGAGCCCCCATACCCTGCTACAACTACATCACACTCTTTTTCCCACTTTATTTCTTGCATCAGAATATCCTTTTTTTTGTCCTTTCACTGGCTTTGTCTCGATTTCAGGGATGGCGGAAGCGCAATCCTTTTGTCGGCCAAACTGAATCATTAACTCCGCAATAAAAGATGTTTCCACATAACTGCCAGGAAGACTGAGACGGAAAATTCAACTGCCCGCCGGTCACCTTGACGCCACTATTATGTCATATGGGATAATGCATATACAATTATCTAATAATTGGCGGGGCTCTGCCTCGATCTGTTCAAAGGGAAAGAGTAATGGATTGCTCAGTGTTGTCAGTTCGCTTCGATGGATAAATTAAAGTAGCTGATCCTGAAGTATTTTGTAATACTGTCGTATGTGGTATCGGCTCCACCAGGGGATTCGGACTTGAGCTCCTGTCACTTGCTCCGTTATTAAAAGGCACCTTTACCTGCTGCGGACCGGGTTCAGAATCGTCATTTCCAGTGCTCGCTGGCCCATAAAATCGCCATCAGCACCAGCATCAGCCCTGTGAAGCCCGCCACTACCCAGATGCTGTCGCGTGTGTCCAGCCTGTCCATGATCTGGTGGAAAAGGAACAAGTTGGCCCAGACGCTGTCGTGTAAGCCTGTGAGCCGCGATGTAAACTTGGAAAGGTCCGGTATCATGGCCCACAGACCGGCTAATATGCCCACAAACCCGTATTCCGGCACCTTGCGGCGTATCCGTTGAGGCAGTACATTCAGTACCGCAAAGGCTGAGCTTGCCCCCACGGCGAAGTGCGCCATTTCTAAAGACATTCAGGATTCCCCCTGCCCTTGTTGGTAGGGTGCCTGGATTTGCCTCCATTTTTTCACGGCCAAAACCTTTCTCCAGGCTTTTCTCAGCACCTTCCCTTATCTGTAATTCTAAACCCCCAGCCACCAACTGTAAACCGCTGGACCGGCTTTGT
>CAYLVC010000323.1:0-3787 GCA_964387005.1 uncultured Dehalococcoidales bacterium
CTTTGAGCTTCCCGGAACAAGGCCTGAGGATCTTCTTAAATCCCTCCGTCTGCTTTGTCCCATGATAAAAATAGTTGTGTTGAGTTCTCGTCCTCAGATGAAAAAAATTGCGCTCATTTTAGGGGCAGATTCATTCGTATGTAAATCAGACCCGCCTGAAACATTATTAAGAGCACTCGAATAAAAGATGAGAGTCCTTCGTTAGAAAATCAGTTTAACCGCCATGGCGCTCCCTGGCAGCAGCACTCCGGACCCATAATCCTGTCTGCCACTGATTCACTCCTCGTAACTTGCTCATTGGAATTAGGTAAAATAACTGGCATTCTCCGGGTGTTTTTACCTATAATGGTAGTCAGGGAGAGTTTGAAGCAATGGTTGCAGATTTAATGGTTTCTGCGGTTACTTTCAGTAAAGGCACCCTTGAAAAGATCGCCTTTATTTTTCTAAACGTGTTGGATTTGGGGCTGACGGTCTTTGCCGTTTCTCAGGGGGCTCATGAACTGAATCCGGTGATGAACGCCATATTGAACTCACCCGCTCAGTTGTTACTTGTAAAAGTCGTCATTCCGGTCTTTTTTGCCTGGCTGGTACCGGGGAAGCTGCTTATTCCCGCTATAGTACTGTTATCCTTTGTTGCCGGTTGGAATATCCGTGAATTGATTTTCATGATGGGTTGAACTGTTGAAGCCCTGCCATTATTTTGAATGGGGACAGTTTGGAACTTCATTTTTTGCGTTAAAAGGCATCAGTTCGCCGGTAGTCTCAAGGTATATCCTGGCGACGCTGACCCGCGGATGCTTCTCATCCATCTCACTGTCATACTTCAGCTTGCTGTAAATATTGTTTAAATGGCGCGCCACCGTCTTGATATCGATGCACAGGTTTTTTGCTATTCCCTGGTTGGTATTTCCCTGGGCCAGTAAATTAAGGATTTCCAGTTCTCTTTCGGTGAGTTCCTTCATGAAAGGGTATTCCGCTTTTTCCATTAATATGGAATTGGCTACTTCCGGGTCCAGTACGATCTGATTTTGTCTGACCGAACGTATTATGTCCTGGAGTTGCCTGGGATTATCCAGGGATTGTTTAAGATAAATACCAAGACCGCTATGGCATTTTTGGACCAGTTTTCGTAATAATCTGGTTTCACTGTCTCCGGCTGAGGTCAGAAGTAATACGATACTGGCAAGAGGATGGTTAATGCATATCTGCTCTATTTCCAGGTATAAATCGGTATTGAATTTCCTTGCACCCATTACAAGCACGTCAGGTTTTTCAGAAGACATAATCTCCAGCATCTTCTTTACATCTCCATTGGAAGACGCCCCGATAAGGTTGAAACTGCACTCTGCTTCAAAACTGGACTTGTAAATCTGCCGGTAAAATTCCTGTTCTTCTGCCACGTAAATACTTATAGTGCTACCCATCTTGTTCGTCTCCTGTTTGGATGCCGGCCGCTGGTGAAAGCCGGATATTCAAGTTATTGAGACAGTCTACTGCGCTGCCACTTATTGTGTAAAAACCTGGATAAAAAACCAATAATGGGCAAATAATAGCGCACGGGGTATTCTTTGTCAACTGTCAATCAGTCAGTTGTATTATTGACAAATATCTCTTTAGTACTGCTTGAAGCAAAGTACAATAGTACTGGTATGTCGCCATAAAGGCTGAAATGATGATAACAGGACAAAACTACCTGATAAAGATCAAAGAGCAGGTTTGATCCTGCTCTTTGATCTTATGTATCACGTGGAAAAGCAGTAAAGACAAATATGTCAGGCTGCTTTTTCGGTGGGTTGAGAGGGCTCTGTTTCGGATTCTTCACGGGTATAGGCATCTATCAATTGGGAGATATAATTCATACAGCGTTGCTTGCGGTTTCCGGCCATATTAGCATCTGCATATTGTGTCCAGTCGACTTTATATTGATGCCAGACAAAAATACTCAGCTGCTGTAGTAAAACATAGGCCTCACCGGGATTTTTGGTACGTTCACCCAGAAGTTTCAGAATATCATTTCCCAGATCGGATGGTCCACCCTCGGGTACGTTATTGCCAGTCATGTTAATTTTTGGTTCTTCCAAAAAACTCTCCTTATATTGAAAATACATTTCTATTATAACTCAGGTCAGTTAAGATTGGTATTTTTGTTCCCGAACAAGTCGGCAGCTGTTGTCATTGTGTACCTGTAATTTTTTTCTGAAACATTGTATATTACTATAGGACCATATCAGACCTTATACGGCGTTCAATCTCACTTAATAAAAAGCCTGTATCATTGTAGTAATTTATTCCTATTTAATTCCGGAAGTTATTGGCACAAAATATAAATCTGACATCAGTCATGCCCCGTAGATCTGCCATTCCGGCATAGTTAAAGGCCATGCAAATGAAAAATGGAGAAGAAGATGGTATTGGCAAAGAAAGTTCTTGTTATCAGTGCGGATGTCTTGTTATACCAGCGTTTGAACAATCAACTATCCACAGGAGAATATCAGGTTTCTCTGGTGAAAAAAACGGATGGTGAACTGAAAACCATTATTAGTGAACTCGATCCGGATATTATTGTAGTTGATCCGGATATATCTGTCTTGAAGGGAGTTGAAATCAGTTTACTGATCCGTCAGTGGACCCCAAGGCCGATATTGATCCTGACCACAGCAATGACGCTTGATAATCAGGTCAGGGCGCTGGACCTGGCTGCGGAAGACTATTTGAGTGAACCGTTTGACATGAGCATTATTGCCAGGCGAATTGAGCATATCCTTACTCTGGAACAGACTGCTGAGCCCGTCAACTGAAATTTAAGATAAGTATGGATATTTGTTCTAAGGGGTGATATAATTATCTTAATGTGGAAAACGTATAAGCAAACTTTCCATAAATATTTTAAGATGCGAGGTAAATGGTTAACAATATGGAGTATGATGAGGCAGCTAAATTCTACTCTGCAGAAGACGAGGATCAGGACTTATGGTTGTTATTCACACATGCCAGGTATGCCGTCTTTCGTGCCAGAGAGAAGGAATTGCAGAGATATGGGGTATCACCCGAACAGGTTGGCGTTTTATTTGTAGTGCAGGCTCTGGGAAATAAAGCTACTCCTGCCGCTATTGCCAGGCATATCATCCGTCAGCCGCATACGGTGTCGGCGCTTGTCGACCGAATGTCCAGACGAGGGCTGGTCAAAAAGGTTAAAGATCTGGACCGCAAGAATTTGGTTCGCGTGGTCATGACCGAAAAAGGCAAGAAAACATATGATGTTTCAACTAAAAGGGGTCCCATACATCGTATTCTGGGTACCCTTAATCCGGAAGAAAAACAGGAGTTTCGCTCGTACCTCGAAAAAATATTGACCAAAGCCAGAAAAGAAATCGGCCTTGACCAGGATGAGTTGCCTCCTTCCGAATTTTAGCCTTTCAAACTGAAGCGTCAATAATGATGTGTTGGTTTGATTTGACAAAGATATGTCTTGATGATAAGCTTGAACACAAGAGAATAAAGATGATAGAAAAAATTGATCCCAGATATTTCTTTTATTACTACTATTTTGGACGTAATAATGCGCCCTTGGGAGAGATTTAGACAAAAAATAATCAGTTGAATCAGTAAAAAAGCCCTCCCAGGTGGAGGGCTTTTTTTTTAGAGTTAAGTATGAGGTGGAACGAATGATTATCATGAAAACCGATGCAACCCGGGAGCAGGTAGAACACGTAGTGGCGGAGATAGGAAGATATGGTCTCAGAGCAGACGTCTCTATAGGTGAATACAAGACCATCATTGGCCTGGT
>CAYLVC010000324.1:0-3779 GCA_964387005.1 uncultured Dehalococcoidales bacterium
CTTCGTAGCCTTGTATGACCTGTTTGACTTATCAGCCATTTTGGCCTTGTTTAAGCCCTTCCCTTCTCTCTCAACCTTGAACCCGCTCGATACTCTCAACTTCCATTTTATTATCGTATATGTATAACGTTCAGCCTCAAATATCTTGACTTTTTGCATGAATCGACGATTTGGTTTACAATTAACAGTAATTTTGTGTGGTTTTTAGAGATGCCACTCTCAAAGGGTCATCGCATGAAGGCTAGAATTGTTATCGACCAGGAACTTTGCAAGGGCTGTGGATTGTGCTCCTCTTTTTGTCCGAAAAACTTAATTGGACTCTCCGACAAGCTTAATGCCGCCGGTTACCTGCCGGCTTCGTTCAAAGAAAACACTGATTGCACAGGTTGTACTTCCTGCGCCCTTGTCTGTCCTGAAGTGGCTATTGAGGTGTATCGTGGCTAAAACGTTAATGACGGGCAATGCTGCTATCGGTGAAGCCGCTATCAGGGCCGGCTGTCAATGCTATTTCGGCTATCCGATTACGCCCCAGAATGAATTGACCGAGTATATGGCCAGTCATCTTGGACGCAGGCCGGGTTGTACTTTCATCCAGGCCGAGAGTGAGATAGCTGCCATAAATATGGTTTACGGCGCCAGTGTCGCCGGAGTACGCTCCATGACATCCTCTTCCAGTCCGGGCATCAGCTTGAAGCAGGAGGGTATTTCTTACCTGGCGGCCTGTCAGCTTCCCGGAGTTATTGTCAACATGAGCCGTGGAGGGCCGGGATTGGGTAGTATTGCCGCCGCTCAATCGGACTATCACCAGGCTACCCGCGGGGGCGGACATGGTGATTACCGCACCATTGTGCTTGGACCTTCATCGGTGCAGGAACTGGCAGACCTGACGCACCGGGCTTTTGATCTTTCGGATAAATACCTTGTTCCCGTTATGATCCTGGGGGACGGCATGTTGGGTCAGATGATGGAGCCGGTGGAATTTGCCTGTGAGGCGCCTGCCCAACTACCCGTCAGGGCTGATGCCCTGAGGGGCGCGAAAGGCCGCCCCAGCCGCTTTGTACGTACCTTCACATCCAATCCCATGGAGCTGGAAGAACTTAACTGGAGCCTCTTCAGACGCTATCAGTTGATTCAAAAGAATGAGGTTTCCTGCGAAAATTATCTGACTGATGATGCTCAACTCATAGTCGTTGCTTATGGTATTGCCGCCAGGATCGCCAGGGGCGCCGTCAAACAGGCCCGGGCTTCGGGAATGAAGGTCGGGCTGTTCAGGCCTGTTACCCTCTTTCCTTTTCCTCAGGAACAGCTTAAAGATTTAAGCCGGAATACCCGCTATTATCTGGATTTTGAAATGAATATGGGGCAGATGATTGAAGACGTCAGGCTTTCCCTGAATGGGGCCGGAGAGGTCTCTTTCTATGGCCGGCCGGGTGGAGTCATCCCCACCTCGACCGAGGTGCTGCGCGTCATTTCCCGTTTGTATTATCAAAAAGGTTTGAGTTAAGGTAGTATGGAAAGAATATTCACTCGTCCGAAATCACTTAAAAAAGCCGTTTTCCATTATTGTCCGGGCTGCGGCCATTCCATTGCTCACAGGCTAACCTGTGAAGTGATCGATGAGCTGGGCATCCAGGACAGGGCCATCGGCATACCGCCTCCCGGATGTTCTGTTTTTGCCTATTACTATTTCGATGTTGACATGGTTGAGTCAGCTCATGGCAGGGGCGCCGCAGTCGCTACCGGCATAAAACGGGCCAGTCCGGATTCAATCGTATTTACCTACCAGGGTGATGGCGACCTTTCCGCCATCGGTACGACAGAGACCCTGCATGCCGCTAACCGGGGTGAAAATATCACGGCCCTTTTTATCAACAATGCGGTTTATGGCATGACGGGCGGTCAGATGGCGCCGACCACCATGCTGGGTATGAAGACCACTACCTCTCCCTTTGGCCGGGAAAGTAAAATTGAGGGCTATCCTATCAAGATGAGTGAAATACTGTCCCAGGTCCAGGGGACATGCTATATCGAGAGGGTGGCCGTCAATTCACCCTCTAATATTCGCAAAGCTAAAAAAGCTATCAAAAAGGCTTTTCAATGCCAGATCGACGGGCTTGGTTATTCGCTCGTTGAAATCCTTTCTCCCTGCCCGACCAACTGGAAGATGACGCCCGTCGAAGCCGGCAGGTGGATAGACAATGTAATGTCTAAAGAGTTCCCTCTGGGACTGATAAAAGATACGACAGGTAAAAGCGATGTTGATTGAAACGGTTTTTGCAGGTTTTGGAGGCCAGGGTGTCCTCTCAATGGGTCTGAATCTGACCCAGGCCGCTATGCAGGAAGGCAGGTTCGTTACCTATTTGCCTGCCTATGGAGCGGAGGTCCGGGGCGGCACTGCCAATTGTACCGTCGTTATTTCCGACGAGGAGATCTCTTCACCCGTTGCTTCATCTCCGTCCTTTGTCGTGGCCCTCAATCAGCCTTCCATGATGCGCTTTCAAAATACAATCCAGTCGGGTGGAATCATGTTCCTGAACTCAACCCTTATTTCGCTGCCGCCTGACCGCGGCGATATCGAGGTGGTCAGCATCCCGGCCAACGCTGTGGCTGAGAAACTGGGCAGTATTAAGTCAGCTAATATGGTCATCCTGGGGGCTTTTGTCAAAAAGAGCAACCTGGTCAAATTGCAGAGCCTGATCGATGGCTTGATCGTAGCCCTCAAGGGCAATCAAAAGCTGATCGAAATTAATAAAGAAGCCCTTAATGCCGGGTACAACCTGGTCTAGTACTTCTTGTTTAAGGAGTAAATCATGTCCGTTGTTCAAGTCTCCGTAAGCCTGGATAATGTAGCTGGAGCATTGCTGGAAGTTAGCGAATATTTACGCATTGAAGGCATAAACATCCGGGCTGTCTCCGTGGCCGACACCTCTGATATATCAACCGTAAGGTTTGTTACCGATGACCCTGTAAAAACGGTCAATGTTCTTAAAAGTCACGGTTATGTTGTCAAGGAGACCGAGGTGATCGCAGTGGAAGTGCCCGATCATCCGGGTGGTCTGCTGGCTATCCTGAAACCCTTGAAATCAGCCGGTATTAACGTGCTTTACCTGTATCCCTTCCTGGGCAGGGGCGAAAGCGGGCAGCCTATCGTATTGCTGGGAGTCGATAAGACCGGAGAAGCCATACAGGTACTGGAGCAAAACTGGGTACATACCTTCGGTAAAGAAATCTACTCACTGTAACCCGGTCCTGAGCTTCTCAATTTAATGTCCTTACTGATCTATAAAGAGTTTAAAACAAGATTGGTTTATAGATCAGAAAATGATGAAATTTATGTTCCGGCCGCTCCCTACCTGGTTTCCCCGGCCGTTAGACCGGATGCCCAGGCCCAGGCCAGGTTGTAGCCGCCCCGCCTCCCGTTGACATCCAGTATTTCCCCTGCAAAATAGACGCCCTTTCGAATTTTAGATTCCAGCGTCCCGGTTTTTACTTCCCTTATGTCCACCCCGCCGCAGGTAAACTCTGCCTCATTCCAGCCGCGGGTGCCTTCTACCTTGAACCGCCTGTCTTTCAGCGCTTTTACCGCAGCCTCCGTCCCGCCTTTTTCAAAAAGTCCTTTGAAGGCCGTACACAGTTTGTTGGGCAGCAGCCCGGCCAGTCTGTCCCCGGCGGCAATGCCCTTTTGCCGTCTCTTCTCCAGTTCCGCCTTGAGTTCTTCCCTGTCCAGGCCGGGAAGCAGATCGACTGAAACAAAAACCTCCCTGCGCCTTTCCCTGTTC
>CAYLVC010000325.1:0-3766 GCA_964387005.1 uncultured Dehalococcoidales bacterium
CTGCCGGACAGATGGGAAGTGAACGTTTGTAATATGCAGGGTTTTAACCGGAAGGCGTTAACGGATGATGAAATAGGCAGGATAGTTTTAAATCCCGTGGGTATGGAACCGCTCCGGCAATTAGCCCGGTGCAGAAAACAGGCGGTAATAATTTTCGACGATATAACGCGTGCAACCAGGGTTTCACGCATTGTCCCTTTTGTGTTGAAGGAACTGGCTGAAGCCGGGATTGCTGATGAAAACATTCGTTTCATTTCGGCCACGGGTACCCATGCTCCTCTTAACCGTTTTGACTTTGTTAACAAGCTGGGCGAAGAGGTTGTACGCCGTTTTCCTGTTTATAACCATAATGCCTTTGCCAATTACCTGGATTTAGGGGCTACGGCTCATGGGATCCATCTCAGGGTAAATGCCGAAGTAATGAGCTGCGATCTGAAAATAGGCATCGGTTCAATTGTTCCCCACTCTTTTGCCGGATTTGGCGGAGGAGCAAAAATTATCATCCCCGGGATTTGCTACTGGGAGACGTGCAGCAGCCTTCATCAAATGGGGATGAAACACAATAAGGAACATCCGGAAAGCAGTGTTTCACTGGGTACTTTTGAAGATAACGTTATCCGTCAGGATATGATGGAAACAGCCCGCAGGGTCGGCCTGGATATGAAAATAGATGCTGTTATTAACAGCTACGGGGAGACGGCTGCGCTCTTTGCCGGGAGTCCGGAAAAAGAATACACGGAAGCCCTGGCTGACGCCAGGGGACATTACAAAACTGAAATTCGAGCTGAGAATGATATTGTTATCGTCAACAACTTTTCTAAAGTAGCTGAAATAGAATGCGCCATGGCTCCTGCCGGCCCGTCTTTAAAAACGGAAGGCGGACATATAGTGCTGATTGGCAATGCCCCTCAGGGACACGTTACGCATTATCTGGCCAGCCCCTGGGGGAAAAACCCGATAAGCAATACTCAAAGAAAACGCAATCTTAAGGAAAATGTACGCCGTTTGATCATTTTTAATGAATATCCCGATCTTACAATGCCGGGCTATTTTGCCCAGCCGGAAAAAGTGACCCTCTGTTCAAAATGGGATGATGTGGTGGCTTTGCTGGAGAAAGAATACCCCGGCTCCGCCCGGATAGCGGTCTATCCCAACGCCGATATTCAGTACTGACTGAAGTGTAAAAAGGACATTTGTGATCAATACAAGGCGTAACTCAACTTCAAAAAATCTAGTCAAAGGTTATAACCTTTGACTAGAGAGTCAGTACTGGTAATTCAGGAAAAATAACTACCAGCAGGTTCAGCAATTTCAAAGACTAAAAGCGTCTAGAGTGAGTTTTTAATCAAGTCGTAGCCCATATCAAAGGCTTTCAGATTTACATCCGCCGCTTTTGCAGGTACGCGCTCACGAATACTGGCTTTTATGGTCTCTATTTTGATAGGCATCTTACCGCTGCCAAAAAGGGCTCCCAGCATGACAACATTAGAGGTTTGCCTGTTTCCGGCCTTTTCAGCCATTTCGACAGCATCCAGAGAAATCACTCTGGCTGTTACGGACTCAAGCTTTTGCTGGATCTGCCCGATTTCCGGATAGGAGCTTTTTCCCATGGAAACAGTAGCGGGGATTACTTTCCGGTTGTTCATGATGACGATGCTTCCGGGGTTAAGATACTGAATATTGCGTAAGGCCTCGCTGGGTTCCAGGCTGATGAGAACATCACATTTACCATCGGGTGTCATAGGAGAATAGACCTCTTCCCCCAAACGGATATTACTGAAAACCGACCCGCCTCGCTGTGCCATGCCCAGTACCTCTGAACCTCTGACCTTGAGACCGTCTCTAACGGCCGCATTCCCAAGGATTTCACTCAACAGTACCACGCCCTGTCCTCCGACACCGGCTATGATAATATTTAATTCTTTAACTGAAATGACCATTATTATATTCCCCCTTCCTGTATTATTGATCCTGTTGGACAAACCTGGGCGCAGACTCCGCACCCGACGCACTGGGACCGGTCTATGGCGACTCGCTCATTTTCGATTATAATGGCAGGGCATCCAAGGGAGTTGATGCAGAGCTTGCAGTCCTTGCAAGTCTCCAGGTTGACCTGATAAGGAAGAATTTTCTCTCCTTTTTGTCTTTTTTCTCTCTGTGCAAGGAGACCGCACAACCCCCTTGAAACAATAACTGCCGGACCCTCGAAGCGGATGGCTTTTTCCGTGACTTCGGCCAATCTCTTTATATCAAAGGCGTCCACAACTTCAACAAACTTTACATTGCAGGCCCTGGCAATGTCTTCCGGTTTGATTCCGCTATTCCCGTTTGCCGGAGCCCCGGGATTAGGCTGAAATCCTGTCATGGATGTAGCTGAGTTATCAAGGACAATCATAGTGACCCTGGTGTTGTTAAAGACGGCATTGATCATGGGGGGTATTCCCGAATGAAAGAAAGTGGAATCTCCCAAGTGGCCTATGACAGGAGCCTCCTGGCCTGCCGCCAGGCCGTTGGCGATGCCGAATCCGGAACCCATGCAGGTGGAAGTGTCATATGAATTCAGGGGAGGGTATACCCCCAGACTATAGCATCCGATATCCCCGGATACTACCCGTTCACCCAGGTCTTTTTTGACTTTCCTGGCAGCCACATTAATGGCATAAAAAGAAGCCCGGTGCGGGCATCCTGCACAGAGAGTCGGCGGTCTTTGAGGCAAGACTGCCTCTGCTTCCTGGAATTCTCTGTCTTTTTGCTCAAAATCAAGGGGCGTTTTGACATTCAACATCCTGGCAATGGCTTCAACGGCCTTTCTGGTTGAAAGCTCCAGCCGTATAGGGACTAACTCTTTGCCGACAATTTTAATCTGGATATTGGCTTTCTGGGCGATTACCCTGGTGTGGTTTTCGACGAAAGGTTCAAGCTCCTCAATCACCAGAACTTCCTTCACGGAATTCAGTAGCTGTTTGACCAACTTTTCAGGTAAAGGATGAGTTGTCCCGATTTTGAGCAATGATACTCGATCTTCCTGCCCCAGCCATTTTAGAGCTTCAACGGCATAGCTATAGGCGATCCCACTTGCAATAATTCCCAGTTTTGCCCCCTCGACCAGTCTCAATTCATTACAGGGAAGCGTATCCACCACATCTTTGAATCCAGCAAACCTTTCCAGCATCAGTATGCGGTTTTTCTTAGCCCAGGCAGGCATGCAGAACAAACGCTCGCTTTTTTTAAATTCACCGTGTTTCGGTTTCCTGTTAACCGGTCCCAGCCTTACATCGCCCCGGGCATGACTTAACCGGGTTACAGTACGCAGCATAATAATCTGACTGTATTTTTCCGAGAGATTGAAGGCATCTACGACCATATCCTTGGCTTCCTGGGGGGATGAAGGTTCAAGGATGGGTAAATAGGCCTGTTCGGCTATATAACGGTTGTCCTGTTCGTTTTGAGAGCTCCATTGTCCCGGATCGTCCGCGTCTACCAGTACCATACCTCCGATGGCTCCCATATAGGTTGCGGACATGAGAGGATCATGCGCTACGTTTAAACCTACATGTTTCATGGAGGTCATCGCCCTCACCCCGCACATGGAAGCACCGAAGGCTACTTCAAAGGCCACCTGCTCGTTAACGGACCATTCACCGTGGAATTTGAGCTCCCGGGAAAGATTTATCAATGCTTCGCTGATTTCACTGGAGGGAGTGCCGGGATAGGCAGCGTAAACCTGTATTCCGGCTTCGATGGCTCCTCTGGCGATGGCTTCATT
>CAYLVC010000326.1:0-3757 GCA_964387005.1 uncultured Dehalococcoidales bacterium
AGGCTGTGGTTGATGTGCTGGCCGCCAAGACCATCTCCCTGGCAGGCGAACTGGGGGTAGGTCAAATACTGGTTGCCGGCGGCGTAGCGGCCAATCAGGCCCTGCGCCAGACCCTGGTCAAACAATCACCTGTCCCGGTGCTGATCCCTCCGATCATCCTGTGTACGGACAATGCCGCCATGATTGCCGCCTGCGCTTATTACCGTTTCCAGGCAGCCAGGACCGACGGCCTGGATATGGACGTAATTCCTAATTTGAAGCTCGCCTAGAGGCCTTATCATCTGTTTTTCCTTAAATATTTAAGATAGACCTGTAGTATATAATTAATATAGTCTATATATTGCTCTTGAAGGATAGATGTTTTATGCCTCGAAAACCAACAGAACACAGGCAGGCAGCGAAAATCCCGGCAACGGATGAGTGGTTGACTCAAACCCTGAAAAAGGTCAAATCGGGTGAACTCTCTGTCGCTGCAGCCGTCCGGGAATTGAGTGTGCTGCCCTATGAAGAAATGGGCTTTGCCAGGATCGATCATCACCGCAGTTTGCGCACCGGTTTTCCGGAGGTAATCCTGGGCAAAGGCAAAACGGTGGAGCAGATTACGGGCATAGCCCTGCGTATTGCCGCCCGCTCCGACCGGCTGCTGGTGACTCATGCCTCACCCGCAGCCTTCGAGGCGCTCCGGGACAAACTGGAGGGCGTTACGTATAACGCAGCAGCCGGGACAATAGTCTTTAACCGCCATCCGGATCCAGCCCCCCGTGAGGGTATAACAGTTGTGACCGGCGGTACTGCGGATATCCCGGTAGCCGAAGAAGCTGCGGTCACAGCCGAGATCATGGGGAACAGGGTGGAAAGGATTTTTGATGTGGGAGTAGCCGGTCTTCACCGGCTGCTGGACAAATTACCCCGGCTGCGCAATTCGAAGGTACTGGTGGTGGTGGCCGGAATGGAAGGCGCCCTGCCCAGCGTGGTGGGCGGGCTGGTCTCAAAACCCATTATTGCCGTACCCACCAGCGTGGGGTACGGGGCTAATTTCCAGGGGCTGGCCCCTCTTTTAACCATGCTCAACAGCTGTGCTCCGGGGGTGGCGGTGGTCAATATCGATAACGGTTTCGGTGCCGGATACCTGGCGGCCATGATAAATTCGCAGAATAACGGGAGTGACCAAACGGAATGAACAGCGAAGAAAAACTGACCCGTTTGAAGGATATTATCAAAGAGATGGGGAGTGTGCTGGTGGCTTATTCCGGGGGAGTGGACAGCGCCTTCCTGGCATATACCGCCGGCCGGGTGCTTGGAGAAAAAGCCCTGGCTGTGTATGGGAATTCGGCGGTGCGTCCCCCTTCCGAACAGGAAGAGGCGGGGCAACTGGCGCAAACACTGGGGTTGCGCTATCAGGTGATCGAGACGGATGAGATGAATGATCCCAGGTTCGTCTCCAATTCACCCGAACGCTGCTATTTTTGTAAACAGGGATTACTGGGCAAGCTGAAAGAGCTGGCCGCAGAGCGGGGGCTGGAATGGGTGGCAGAGGGCAGCAACGTGAATGATCAGCAAGACTACCGTCCGGGCAGAAAGGCTTGCCGGGAAGCCGGGGTGCGCAGCCCCCTGCTGGAAGCCGGACTGAGCAAGGATGAAATCCGTTATTTGTCCCATCAGGCGGGTCTTTCAGTCTGGGATAAACCGTCCTCGCCCTGCCTGGCTTCACGCATTCCCTGCGGAACGGCGGTTACCCCGGGGATTCTGACTAAAATAGCGGAGGGAGAGAGTGTCCTGCACAGGCTGGGTTTCAGGCAGGTCCGCCTGAGGCATCACGGTGAGATAGCCCGTATTGAAGTCGAAGAAAAAGACATGCCTCTCCTGTTCGATGATGACACCCGCCGTGAAATCATTGAAAACCTGAAGGAGCTGGGTTATCTTTATGTTACACTTGATCTCAGCGGTTACCGCACCGGCAGTATGAATGCCATGATCGGCGGGCAGAAAGCAGGGTAAGTCCCTCCATTCCACCATAAATGTAATATTATTATTTAACAAATATAAACCGGGTATGGAGCTGCGATAAAAATGACCAGAATAGCCTATTTCGACTGTTTTTCAGGTTGCAGCGGGGACATGGTGCTGGGAGCCTTGCTGGATGCCGGGCTTGACTTGAAAGCCCTGACGGAGGGTTTGGCCGGCCTGGGGCTGGAAGGCTACAGGCTTTCTTCGAGAAAGGTGAAGCGGGGGGCCGTCACGGCTACCAAATTCGATGTGATAATGGACGACCGGGTGCACCAGCACGAGCGGTCTTTGCCCGATATTCTCAAGATGATCGATGCCAGCCGGCTTTCAGACCGGGTCAAACAGGTCAGCGGGGCTATTTTTCAGTGTCTGGGAGAAGCTGAGGCAAAAATTCACGGAGTGCCGCCGGAAGAGGTGCATTTTCATGAGATCGGCGCAGTGGACTCCATTATTGATATTACAGGCGCTGTTTTTGCTCTTGAATTGATGCAAATTGACGGCTTTTTTGCCTCTCCCCTGCCCCTGGGCAGCGGCCGGATTACAACAGCCCACGGTCTCCTGCCGGTACCGGCTCCGGCTACCCTTGAGCTTTTATCCGCGGCTCAAGCACCGGTAGTGGATTTTCCCGCAGCGGGACAGGAACAGGGTGAACTGGTAACGCCTACGGGAGCAGCCCTGATAACCTCTCTGTGTACCTTTAAAAGGCCCGGAATGACGCTTGAAAAGTGCGGGTACGGAGCGGGCAATAAGGACTTCAGCGCCTGGCCCAATGTCCTGAGGATCTGGCTGGGACACGAAGAGCCCGTTTCTGAGGCTGAAAACCTGGTTTTGCTGGAGACCAACATCGATGACATGAGTCCCCAGGTATACGGCTATTTGATGGAGAAACTGCTGGCGGAAAAAGCCGCCGATGTCTGGCTTACACCCATCCAGATGAAGAAAAACCGTCCTGCCATCCTGCTCAGCGTTCTGTGTTCGGCAACACTTGAAGCCGGGATAACGGAAATCATTTTGCGTGAAACCTCTACCCTGGGAATACGGGTCAGGACGGTAACCCGGCATATTGCCCTGAGAGAACTGAAAGAATTCGAATCCAGTCTGGGCCGGGTAAGGGTTAAGCTGAAACGCCATAAAGAGAAGGTGCTGGCTGCAACTCCTGAGTATGAAGATTGCCGCCGCATTGCCCTGGAAAAAGGACTCCCCCTGCGGGACGTCCTGCGCCGGGTGGAGAGCGAGGCCTTTGACAATCTGACCGGATAATAATCTGCCGGTGACCCTGGCTTCGCCCCTGCCTCATTTTTTCAAATACCAGTCCCCTGTATACCTGGTCCCGCCTGACGCATACCTAGTCCCGCTAGGCATAATTGATAATCACATATATATATAATAGACTGAATTATTAGATACACCTTATGCGTCTAATTGAAATCCGCTCCGGCAGCATTCTGTGAGCGGCGTAGCAAATATACCACCGGGATTGAAGCCGTATGGGTAATCTTAGACTGGCGTTTTTTCTGGCCTACAAGTCCATCCTTAAAGGCAGCCGCTGGACACTGATCATGATTATCCTGGTGACTTCGCTCAGCTTCGCCAGTCTGATTCTGACCCCGTCAATTCTCTCAGGCGTCACGAAAGCCATTAACCAGCAGCAAATTGATACCCTTTTCGGGAATATTGTCATCGATCCCCCTACCGGCCAATACTACCTGAATGATGTCAGCCAAATAGAAAGCAAGTTGCAGCAAATACC
>CAYLVC010000327.1:0-3728 GCA_964387005.1 uncultured Dehalococcoidales bacterium
CCTTCCGGTTAAAACCCTGCATATTACAAACGTTCACTTCCCATCTGTCCGGCAGGAAAATCTCCAGGTCTCGTGTGTCCTGCCAGGCTAATTGAGGTAATCTGATTACGTTTTTCGTCATATTATTGTGTCTTCCTTCAACTGTAAGTTCATCGCAGCTTCTACCTTTGCGTTTGAAATTTGGGAAAAAGACCTCCTGGTTCTCAGCAGATGCTTAAACCTCCATCCTGCACCAGTGTCGCCCCGGTCATATAGCTGGAAGCGTCCGAAGCCAGAAATAGCAGCAGACCCTTCATCTCGCTGGGTGAGGCTGCCCTCCTTAAAGGAATATTCGATGTAAAAACAGACATATCTATTTTCCCTGTATCTCTGACCGATTTGTAACCCATACTCTCAGGAAGACCCGTAGGCAGATGAAGTCCTGGCGCTATACAATTAGCCCTGACGCCGAACTGTCCGAACTCTGCCGCGGCCTGCTTGGTTAAACCCACCACAGCGTGCTTGGCTGCTACGTAGGCTGCCTGCGGCATTCCCTGGGGAGGAACGGCAATCAGTCCTGCCACTGATGCAATGGTAATAACCGATCCCTTCCGTTGTTTTTTCATTATACTCAGACCCTCTTTGAGACAATAAAAAACGCCGTTAAGGTCGATATCAATCACCCTCTGCCAGTCATCCAGCTCTATCTCATCAATTAACACCACCGGCGGAGCTACACCGGCGCTGGTAACCAGTATATCCACCCGTCCGAATTTATCCATGACCTTCTTGAACATTTCCTGAACCTGACTATATTTAGAAACATCAGTCTGGAGCGAAAGCGACTCTTTCCCATATTTTTGCAGCAGTTTGCAGGTCTCTTCAGTCCTGTCCAGACGGATATCGACACAAACCACTTGTGCGCCGTACTCCGCCAGCACCTCGCAAAACTCTCTGCCCAGACCGCTGCCTCCGCCGGTAACCACCGCCGTCTTTCCTTCCAGATTAAACAGACCTTCAGGCATTCTTCTCTCCTTCATAAACGTTTCGGTTATTTACCCCGAGTGATTTTTCCCTGCGAAACAGTTTACGCCAACCGCAGAATTCAGAGTCAACCACTAGTTTGGCATATCAACACAAGATTGACGCGTAAACACTCGGTTGGCGCAGCTCCGACGGTATATCTAATACCTACGTGGGGTTTAAAACATATTATCGTCGCTCATCAGCTCCATCAGCGACTGTTTCTTATTTACAACCGGCAGCAACAGGTGAGAACGGTATTCCCGGTTGCGGTATATTTTGTGCAGCGTCGTCCGGCTGCTGCAAAGGTGCGGATGGTAGTGTATCTGCATCTCCGGATCCCTGGGTGATTCGAGGCTGGCAATGGTTACCTTTATCCGGTGCCCCGGCAAAAATACGTTGGACAATACGCCCAGTGAAAGATTATACTCATATATCTTTCCCGGCTCAACAGGCTCGGCGCAGGTATGGGGATGAAAAGGGGCTCCCGGAGTGGATTTGAGCGGATCGACAGCCCTGTGAGAGGCTTTAAGATAGCTTTTCCCCAACCCGGTCTCAACACCTCCCGGTGCAACGTCGGCCAGGCTTACGATCCAGTTGTCATCGTCCTGGTCAATAGAGGCAAAAAAGTTGAAGGAACAAGGACCGATCGTTTCCAGGGCTTCAGATAAGGGAGGACTGACATAGCTGACCGAGTCTCTTTTATTGGATAAATGCAAAGGCTGCTGTAAGAAACAGTCCGGTTCCGGCTGGTGCAATTCAGGTGCAAAAGAAAGATTCTCCCATCGGCGCAGATAACAGGGAACAAATTCCACACCTGATACCGGCCACTTGGCTTCATTGCGGTATTGGTTAAGCCCCATCACGAACATTTTTATGGGAGACTCATCCATCACGCCCGTATCATTTCCTTTAAGCCAGTGATCGTACCACCTGATCAACAGGTCTATATCCTCTCTCCAGGGACGCTCTTCAGGACCTCGCGGTTTTACCAGGATTTTTTTGGGTGCTTCGATATTGTTATAAACCTCCCAGAATGCCCCGGAATCATGGGCAACTTTCCCTATAATCAGGCTCGGGACTTTGATGTCTTTATAAAAGGGATAAAGCGATCTTTCCTGCCAGTATGGTCCGTCAAACGGGTTTAACATGATATCAAAGAAAAACGGATTCTTGTAGGGATAATTAATCAGGTGATATAGATTTGGATAGTATTTAATATCTGGACTATCCAGAAGCTCTTTGCGGCGGCGTTCCAGTTCCTCCGGAGACAACTTTTGCATCATTTCCGATACCGCGTTCTTAGGCGCAAAACCACTGGTTCCATGCCTGCCGTACCAGCAGCCGTACAAAAAAAGTGCCAGCATACCCCCGCTGTATGAGTCACGGTAGTTGTCTGATGAGATATGACCGGGAGCTATCGCCTTCAAATGAGGAGGCTGCTGTGTGGCCACCTTCAACTGGGAAATTCCGTAATAAGAGTAACCAATCATGCCAACATTGCCGTTGCACCATGGCTGACGGGCAATCCATTCCACCAGATCATAACCATCCTGTGCTTCCTGGAATGTAAATCCCCCTTTGAACTCACCTTCAGACGCACCTGTGCCCCTCGCATCCAGAACAACATGGGCATAGCCCCGGGGTACAATTTCAGTGGTATCCCCGGCTTCGATATTTCCATCCCATACGGCACTCTTGAACAAAGGCTGAGGGGGCATCAGGCAATCCTGAAGTTCTTTTCCATATCCGCCCATGGCAAGCAACGCCGGAAATTTTCCGATGCTATCCGGCCTGTACACATTTACTGCCAGTTTTATGCCGTCTCTAACCTCTACAAAAACGTCCTTTTCCTTTTTTATACCCAGCAGGGGTTGACTGATCAGTTCTCTCCAATTTGCAGACACTTTTTCCTCCTGTAATACTGTTTTACATTTTTTTACCCGCTTGATTCACCGTTATGGACTGTCCGATAGACTCAGGCTTAGTATAATTCAATATTCTGCCTTTGCCAAGCGGCAGCGACTATTGACACGTTAATGATATTTCTTTTTATATTAATTCCTTAAGTAACCAAATTTTACCCGTTTATCTGTAAAACAACCTGTTTTTGATTGACTTGACATATCCTACATGTTATGATACATAAAGTCGGCCGAGAAACACCGGGATAATAGTCTTATATGTCAGCATTAGATGAACTTTATAAAGATGTGGCTGTATGCAGACGCTGTGACCTGTATAAATGTGCCACGAAGGCTGTTCCGGGAGAAGGGCCGGAAAATGCTGAAATAGTATTTATCGGGGAAGGTCCTGGTTTTAATGAGGATCAGCAAGGCCGCCCCTTTGTGGGGCAGGCAGGCCAATTCCTTGACAGGCTGTTTGCTTCCATCGGCATGAGACGTGAGCAAGTTTATATTTGCAACATAGTGAAACACCGCCCTCCCGGCAACCGCGATCCGTTGCCCACTGAAATCTCCGCCTGCAGCGTCTGGCTGGACAGGCAGTTGGAAATCATACACCCCAAAATAATTGTTACCCTTGGACGCCATTCTATGGCCAGGTATTTCCCCAACAAGACCATCAGCAAAATTCACGGCACCGCAGAGCAACGTGACGGCGTCATCTACTTCGCCATGTACCATCCAGCGGCTGCATTACACCAGCAAAGCCTGCGCTACGAAATCGAACAGGATATGCTGAAACTTCCGGCCTTATTAGCCACC
>CAYLVC010000328.1:0-3725 GCA_964387005.1 uncultured Dehalococcoidales bacterium
GCACCAATCCGGCCGCCTGCGACCAAATAGGGGCGGATTATGTACTGGATAGTTATGAGGATATCAGAGCCTTATCCCGGGAGCAACAATAATGCTGCCGCTAAGATTGGCCTTTCGGTTCCTTAAGTCAGGCAGAGGACAAACCATACTGATTATCATCGGCATCGGCGTTGCTATTGCCGCACAGATTTTTATTGGGCTGCTGATTACCAGCCTGCAAAAAACCCTGGTGGACCGTACTGTGGGTAATCAGCCACAGATTACTATCACTTCTGAAAAGGGTAGCATCAGCCCGGTGGAAAGACAAAAAATAGAAAAGGCGGCTGGTGAAAACCCTCAGATTAAGACCATTTCCTTTACCGTCAGCGGTAATGCTTTCATGCAGAAAGGCACGAAAACCGCTCCGGTATTGCTGCGCGGACTTGATGTCCGGGCAGTCGAGTCTATCTATGGGATCGATCAAAAAATACAAACGGGAAGATGGGAAACTTCGGGCGATAGTGTACTTATTGGACGAGAACTAAAGGATGAATTGGGATTGATTGAGGGTGAAGCAGTCGTCATTCAAACTCCCCAGGGAAGAACCGCCGAATTCAGGATATCGGGTGTCTATGATCTGGGAGTGTCGAATATCAACAGGACATGGATGATTACCAATCTTTCCGCTGCACAGAATTATTTTGGATTGGAACAGGAAATAACCAGTGTTGAAATAGGTGTAAGAGATCTGTTTCAGGCGGATATTACGGCTGATCAGTTGGATACCTTGTTAAGCCCCGGTGACCTGAGTATAACCAATTGGAAAGCCCAGAATGCCCAGTTGCTCAGCGGACTTCAGGGTCAGAGCATCTCAAGTTTGATGATCCAGATATTTATTGTTGTATCAGTGGTTATTGCCATCGCCAGTATATTAGCAATCACCGTATTCCAGAAATCACGCCAGATAGGGATTCTCAAAGCCATGGGAATAAAAGACAGGGACGCCAGTCTGGTGTTTATTTACGAAGGTCTGATTATTGGCCTGATAGGGGCTGTAGTGGGGGTCTTACTGGGAATCGGACTGATCTATGGCTTCACAGTTGGAACAACCAGGCCTGGTGAAGCCGCAATCATCGATCTGTATCTTGATTACAGGTTTATAGCGCTATCGTGGGGAATAGCCGTTGCTGCATCGGTCCTGGCAGCACTAATACCCGCCAGGCGTTCGTTAAGGCTTAATCCTATAGACGTCATTCGCGAGGGTTAAAGTGGGTAATATTTTAGAACTGAATCACATCGACAAAATATATCCCGGGAATCCCCAGGTCCAGGTACTGTATAATATAGACCTGGCATTTGAAGCAGGTTCATTCAACTCCATTGTAGGTCAGTCCGGCAGCGGTAAATCGACATTATTGAATATTATGGGTACGCTGGACCAGCCTACTAATGGATCGGTCGTGATAGACAGCGTTCGAACGGACCGAATGTCCAAAAACCAGGTCGCCGAATTGAGGAACAAGGTAATCGGTTTCGTTTTTCAGTTCCATTTCTTGCTGCCCGAATTTACTGCACTGGAAAATGTCCTGATGCCTTACTGGATAGGCGGCATGAAAACCGGGCAGGATATGGTGAAAAGGGCGGATGAGCTTTTCGAACTGGCGGGAATATCGAGGGTTAAAAACAACATGGCGACTCGTATGTCCGGGGGACAGCAGCAGAGGACGTCCATTATCAGGGCACTGATGAATAGTCCCAAACTAATACTGGCGGATGAACCCAGTGGAAACCTGGATACTTTAAATACTGAGTCAATCTACAAAACCTTCCGTAATATTAATAAAGAGCTGGGTACTACATTTATAATCGTGACTCATGACAGACGGATAGCTGAACAGACTGACCGTATTGTGGAGATCAGTGACGGAAAAATTGTGATGGATATCAAACGCTAAACGCGGTTGGTCTAAACACTGACCAGAACGGGTACAATAATAGGACGGCGCCGGGTTTTCTCATAATAAAAATTACTCAGCATGTCTTTCACTTTGTTTACCACAGACCCGGTATCGGTCAGCTGAGTTTGATGGTCAAGGGCTTTAGCCAGGAAATCACGGCTTTCCTCAATCATTTCCCTGGCTTCCCGGTTATCGACGAAACCCCTCGATACAATATCCGGACGGCCTACCAGATGACCGCTTTCCTTGTTGACAGCTATGACAACCACTGCGATGCCGTCTCGGGAAAGCATCCTGCGGTCATGTAACACCACATTACCTACGTCACCGACACTCAATCCATCTACATAGACATGTTCGGAACTGATTTTCCCCGCTATTCTGGCTGATTGGGCGCTCAATTCAAGTATACTTCCGTCTTCCAGTACAAAACAATTGGCTCTGGGAATGCCGACCGTTTCGGCCAGTTTGGCGTGCAAGCTGAGATGGCGGTATTCGCCATGTACCGGCATGAAGAATTTTGGTTTTACCAGATTCATGAGCAGTTTCAATTCTTCCTGGCTGGCGTGGCCGTGGACATGTACCTGGGCCAGTTTATCATACATCACCTGTGCTCCACGTTTGAACAGATTATCCAGTGTTCTGTTCACCAGGGCCTCGTTCCCGGGAATAGGAGTGGCGGAGAGCACTACGGTATCCCCCCGCTGAATATGTACCTGGCTGTGGTTCTGGTTGGCCATGCGTACCAGGGCAGAAGTCGGTTCACCCTGACTGCCTGTAGTGATGAAAACTATTTTATTGGGTGGTAAGCTACGTGCTTCTTCTACCTTGCCGATAACGCCTGGAGGTGCATTCAGATATCCCAGATCGATGGCCATTTTAGAGGTGTCGTTCATGCTCCGCCCAACGATAAAGACCTTGCGCTGGTATTTTGCGGCTGCATCGATAACCTGTTGCACACGGGATATGAGGGAAGAGAAGGTGGTGACTATGACTCTTCCTGGTGCGTTGGACATGATACGGTCCAGTGTTTCTCCAACTACCCGCTCGGAAGGTGTATAACCTGGCAACTCGGCATATGTGGAATCTGCCATGAGTAAAAGAACACCCTGTGTCCCAAGTTGCGCCAGCCGGGATAAATCGGTGGGTTGGGCATCTACAGGAGTATAATCAAGCTTAAAATCCCCGCTGTGTACAATGGTGCCTATTGGGGTGTAGACAATAATACCTACAGAATCCGGAATACTGTGGCATACATGAAAGAATTCGATTCTGAACTTGCCCAGGGTGACCTGTGTCCCGGTGGTAATGGTCTTTTGTCTTGATGAGCCAAAGACCTTACCTTCTTTAAGCTTGACTGAAATCAGTCCCTGGGTCAGTTTAGTGGCATAAATGGGAATTTCCCCGAGTTGATTTAATATATACGGAATAGCTCCGATATGGTCTTCGTGGCCATGTGTGATTATCAGCCCTCTGATCTTGTCCTTTCTCTCAACCAGGTAGGTGATGTCCGGGATTACCAGGTCTATCCCCAATAAATCTTCACCGGGAAACATCAACCCTGCATCTATGACGATGATGTCGTTTTCATACTCCAGCACCATCATGTTTTTGCCGATTTCACTTAGTCCGCCCAGCGGGATTACTTTAAGTTTCGATTTTGTCATAATTTCCTAAAACAGGCTAAGTTGTTGGGGTTTATCCGAGCCTTCAATTTCGGGTTCTGTTTTTAAGGTGGCTAATAAGGCCGGAAGTTTCAGCATATCCTGTTCGATTTCGTAGCGCAGG
>CAYLVC010000329.1:0-1405 GCA_964387005.1 uncultured Dehalococcoidales bacterium
TGGAAAGTCTTGGCGCCCGTTTCAGGTTGAGCAAAGACCCTGTGCATATTGATGAAAACATCCTCACAACCGGCGAGGTGCCGATGCTTACCGAATATGAAACTATCGATCCAGGGCTGTATATAAAGCTCGATTCCGGTTTCCAGCCTGATCCGGTCATGGATGACAGGGCCATAATAGTTAAAACCTGCGGTGGACTGGTTATCGTTCTGGGCTGCGCCCACCGCGGCATGATCAATACCATCTATCATGCACAAAAAATAACCGGAGTATCCAGAATAAGGGCGGTTATTGGTGGTTCACATCTCGTCGGAGCTTCTGAAGAGCGTCTCTGGCAAAGCATCAATGCACTAAGGGAACTGGATGTACAAAAGCTGGCTCTCTGTCACTGCACCGATCTGCCTGTAATAAGTGTTTTTGCTCAGGAATTCGGCGAGAATTTCATCTTTAACAAAGCCGGATCCCGTCTCGATTTTTCAGATCAGGCCTGAGTGATTTATCCCTGAGTCCCTGAAGTGAATAACCAGTTGATTTCCATTCTGTATGCTATAATGTTGTTTACTGAATTGTCTTAAAGGTTAGTTCTATACGGGTAGCCTGTATATCCATACCCTATCCAGGCATCAAAGAGGGGGAATATGGAAGAAATACGCTTATCTGTTCATTTGAAAAATACACCGGAACAGGTCAGGGAAGCCCGGAAGAAGAGAATCAAGCTCATAGGTTATTTCCCGGGCAGCTATGTACCTGAAGAGTTGATTTATGCCTCCGGAGCAATTCCCGTATGTCTTACCCGGGGAGGGAACGCCTCACCGGCTGAGGCCGGGTTAAAAGCCTTACCCCGGGTTATGTGTGTCCCTTCACACAGGTATTATACAGGTTGCCGTACTTCGGTGGGCGATGCGCTTTTGATCAAAGAAGCTGTTGAAAAAGAGGTTGGCATCCCGGTTTTACTCCTTGAATGGGAAAATTTTGATCCGCGTTATTTTGACTATGATCAGTACGGGAAGAAATTGGAAACCTTTAAAGGAATGATGTTCAGCGGAAAGAGCTCAGTAGCCTGAGATACTATCAACGGGTATTTTCTATTACCCCTGTATTTGACAGCCAATGAACTTGGTGCTAAATTTATTATGAACATATGCTCAATATAGAAGGACAGGGTATTAGAGGATATGGAAGAAATAACACTTTTATGCGAACAGTGCCGATACACATTCAGGATGCTGGTTGGGGACACTTGTTCCATAAATAAAAGGACTGTATGCCCAAAATGTAATAGTCCCGATCTTGCGGAAGCTCCGGTCTGGGCGCCCCTGGGTTCCGGCTCGAACATATTTGAGAGTTCCGAGTGGGAATATGAATGTCAGGAATGCCATAAGAAATTCAAAATGCCGATACCCAG
>CAYLVC010000329.1:1505-3704 GCA_964387005.1 uncultured Dehalococcoidales bacterium
TGTCTGGCTGAAGAAAAGCTGTTCAGCTGCATGAGGGAACTCCTCAAGGAAGAGAACGACAATATAGAACTCCAGGACAAATATGATCTTCTGCGTACTTTTTTAGAATCACCGGATTTGCAGACAGTATGCGATGAGTCTGAGAAATCCCTGGCTGACAATAAAGAAGTAACCGTTAAAATTTCTCTTGAATCAGGTAAACCTAAAATTAGAATATAATACAACGACAAATCTTAATCTGGAGAAGAACAGGTGATGACAAAAGAACAGGTAATGGACAGCCTTAAGACTGTTCAAGTCCCTGGCATAAATCGTAATCTCGTAGAAATGAATCTGGTTCGCGATGTTACCATCAACGACAAAATAATTGACATTAAACTGGCTACAGCTGCCATCAATCAGGATACTCAGGACTGGCTTAAGTCTAAAATCGAGCAACTGACCGGTAAGATGGATGGAATCGAAACCATCAAGGTTACTTATGAAACAGCGGGTCCCAAAGAAGTTAATCAAATCTGCCAGGTCATCGCCATCATGAGTGGGAAAGGCGGCGTCGGCAAATCGCTGGTGAGTGGTCTTACAGCCATCGCCTTAAGACGCCTTGGTTATTCCGTCGGCATCCTGGATGCCGATATAACCGGTCCCAGCATACCCAAGATGTTCGGGATTCGCGGCAACCCTAATGGCAGCGACAATGGATTTCTGCCTCTGACTTCCAAAACAGGCATTGAAGTCATGTCTTTAAATTTGCTGTTGCCTGATGAAAATGAAGCGGTAATCTGGCGGGGACCCATTATCGCCAAAGTAATCACTCAATTCTGGGAAGAAGTACTGTGGGGACAACTGGACTACCTGATTGTCGATTTACCCCCGGGAACAGCCGATGCCCCTCTGACAGTTCTCCAGCAGATACCAGTATCCGGGATTATCATTGTTTCATCACCCCAGGACCTGGCTACCATGATTGTGAAAAAAGCCGTCAATATGGCCAAACATATGAAAAAACCCATCATCGGTGTAGTTGAAAACATGAGCTATTTGTACATACCTGAAATCGATAAAAAGATCGAGCTATTTGGCAAGAGCAAGGGAGAAGCAATGTCTCTTGCTGCCGGAGCGCCTCTCCTGGCTCAGTTGCCTATTGACCCAGAACTGGCAAAGTTGTGTGATCAGGGTGAAATAGAAAACTATTCTTCGCCAAATATTGAGCGGTTGGGGCAGTTTTTCTACAATTTACCCTTAGACTGCAAGACCGGGACCACTGATTTTAATTCAACTGACTGTAAAAATTGCAGCCATGATTGCAAAGGTTAAGCTCAATACAGGAGCCCATAATACTCTGCTAAGTGAACTCACGTTGACAGGAGAAATCTTGTTATGTTAGCATAACTTTAGCCTCCAAAGCTGATTTACCTCATGAGAAATCAATGGTAAACAGCCGGTATCCGTCTCAGGCGGATCGACGGCATTGCTGGAAACGGCAATGTTTCCCACATGGAAAAGGAGAAATAATGATTCATATGATTATGTAAAGCAACGCACTTCTTTGATTAAGAGCGTCGCTTTTTATTTTGTAAGGTTTTCTTATTCTTCTTCCTTTTCCGCTTTCAATTAATACAGTTTGAATAAATCTAATTGCTGTATGTATCCAGATGTTCACGCCCGATATACCGGGATAATGAAATCAAATAAGGAGAATTTCCATGCTAAGGAAAGTCAATATCAATGAAGCTGTGGGAATGGTGCTGGGACATGATGTTACCAAAGTAATCCCAGGCCAGTTCAAAGGACCGGCCTTTCGGCGCGGTCACGTAATCCGGCAGGAAGACATCCCGGAGTTCCTGAAGATTGGCAAGGATCACATCTACGTCATGGAACTGGAAAAGGGAGAAGTACACGAAGAAGAGGCGGCAATACGCATTGCTGGCGCCATATGCGGTCCCGGCATTGAATTCAGTCCTCCCAAAGAAGGCAAAGTCAATCTAACTGCAAAAATACAGGGTTTGCTGAAGATAAACACCGGACTTCTCAAGGAGATCAATACAATTGAGGAAATAGTAGTCTCCACCCTGCACAATAACACGGTTTGCCATCAGGGAAAAATTGTGGCAGGTACCAAGATTGTTCCTCTCTTCACTACCGAAACCAGAGTAAGTGAAGTCGAATACATCTGTCAGAAATCCGGCAAGGTATTAGAAA
>CAYLVC010000330.1:0-3702 GCA_964387005.1 uncultured Dehalococcoidales bacterium
TCTTAATCATATACGAAAATTTAAAGGAATGTAATAGGTTTGACTGCAATCTGGTAAGGACTTTTTTAATCGGAATCAAATGTATCAGAGCGGCCTCTGGGTGGTCTTCGTGTTCAAGCGGCGCAATCAAGCAGGATTTTTACCAGTGCGGCCGGCTCGCTTATCATCGGGTCATGACCGGTTTTGAGTTCGATAAATCTCGAGTTCGTCAGCCAGGCGCCTTCCCAGAATCCAGGGTCTCTGGCGCGCTGGCGACTGGAATCTATTGTGGTCAAAGCGGGCTGAATGCAGCTTACAAAGGTGCGCGGGACGGCGGCAACCCGGCGGACGTCAAATTCAAGCGGCGCCTGGTAGGTGTTGGCGGGGTGCGGTGTCTGGCGGCGTTTGACCCAGACATATTTATCGGCATGCAGACCGAATATTTCGGGATCGGGCGGCGGAAAGCTGAACTGGGCCGTAGCACGGGCAGCCGACAGGCGCTGCCGCTGAAGGTCGGCCGAATGGGTGCTGCTCCAGCTTTCTCCCGGTTCGGGCAGTACCGCGTCGATATAGACCAGGTGTTTTATATGATTATTCAGACGGTCGGCCACGGCTGTGCCGATCATACCGCCATAGGAATGTACGGCCAGAATCACATCGCGGAGTTCCTCCGCCTCGATGGTATTGACAACATCCATTATGTGAGTTTCCAGGGTAATCGCGGGCGACAGAAGATGGGCGCGTTCGCCCAGGCCGGTCAGTGTGACCGCGTAAACGCGATGCCCCTGTTTCTGTAGTGCCGATGTCACCCGTTGCCAGCACCATCCGCCGTGCCAGGCCCCATGGACCAGAACAAAATTCGCCATCAGATCACCTCTTTTATAAAACCAGTATATCACTAAAACAGGCCTGTTGTTTCAGGTAGAAATCAGTGGTGTAATTACTCTTGAACTGACCTTGCCTGCCATCGGAAAAACATTGGTACATTAAGGAACTTGTGTCCATGATTTTTAGGATGCCGGTCAGCGGCCCCCATTCTTTTTATGATGCCCTATTATTGCTATAATGTAACCAATCGGAAAGACAAAGCTTTTATCCTGCGCCTTGCGGCGCATACCCAATTTAAATTAATGGAGATTTTGTATGTCAACAATAAAATCGGAAGCTGAACGGTGTCTTAAATGCAAAGTGCCCCAGTGTTCGAAGGGCTGTCCTATCGCGACACCGGTCCCGCAGGTTTTCACCCTCTTTTTGGAAGGAAAACTGAAAGAAGCGGGGGAAATGCTTTTTAATAACAATCCTATGTCCGCTGTTACCTCCATTATCTGTCCTCACGAAAAGAACTGTGCCGGTCATTGTGTTCTGGGCAAAAAGAGCCAGCCCGTTGAATTTTACCGGGCGGAGCAGTATGTTTCCCGCTTTTACCTGGAAACCTTCCAGCCGCCGCAAATCACCAAAAACGGCAAAAAAGTGGGCGTCGTAGGCGCGGGTCCGGCCGGCATCTCCATGAGCATTATACTTGCCCTGAAGGGTTATTCCATTACCCTGTTTGAAGAAAAGGACAGCATCGGAGGCGCATTGCGCTATGGGATTCCGGAGTTCAGACTTTCCAAAAGCATTCTCAATCTATACAAGAAAGTCCTGGATTCACTGGAAGTAAAATTCCGCCCGAATACCCGCATTGGCGTTAATATTACCACCGAAGACATGTTCCTGGATGGCTATGATGCCATTTTTATCAGCACAGGCACCGGCAGGCCTAACCGCCTCGGTCTTCTGGGCGAAACCCTGGGACATGTGCATTTTGCCATCGATTACCTGAAGTCTCCGGACTCTTATAAATTGGGTAAAAAGGTTGCCATTGTCGGCGCCGGAAATGTCGCTATTGACGCAGCCCGCACCGCTATCAGAAAAGAACAGTCCGAAGCCACAATCCTTCATTTCATGGGTGAGGAGGAAATGACGGCCAACAAATCAGAAGTGGAAATGGCCCAGATTGACGGTGTGAAAATTATCCATCACTGCCAGGCAGTCCGCTTTACCAGCGACTTTGTTAAATGTGTAACAGTTGAGAAAGTCGTCGCCGAAGACGGCTCAGTGACTTTTAAGGAAGATTTTCAGTCCACGTTCGAGGTCCCGGCGGATTCCGTTATCATTGCCATCGGTCAGGGCCCGGGGGCGGATGCCGTCAGCGGCGGTACCGTGGAAGTTACCCAGAGAGGCCTTTTACAGGTTGATGAGTTTGGCCAGACTTCGCAGCCGGGTGTTTTTGCCGCAGGTGATGTTGTTACCGGCCCCAGGACGGTTGTTGAGGCCGTGGCCTTCGCCAAGAAAGCCTCAGCCAAGATCGAAGAGTATTGCTGCGGTGAATAGTATTCTTGTTGGAAGACAGTCCTTGACAGAAGTACAAATAGTATATACAATGTAATTACATTCTGGGGTGTGAAGGAGAAGGATATGGGAAGCGGTGTTAAAACCAGCCTTATTAAGATCGGTAATTCGAGGGGTATAAGGATACCCAAAATCCTTCTCGATCAGGTTAAACTCGGTGATGAGATAGAAATTGAAGTACAGGGAGATAAACTCATTGTGCGTTCCGTTCTCGTTCCTCGCCAGAACTGGGATGAAAAGTTCGCTGAAATGGCCCGCCTTGGCGACGATAAATTGCTGGATTCTGAAGCCCTCAACCTGAGCTCATGGGACGAAGATGAATGGGAATGGAAATAAGGCGTTTCGATGTCTATCTGGTTAATCTGGACCCCACCCTGGGTTCCGAAATTCAGAAAACCCGCCCGTGTGTTGTGATTTCCCCTGATGAAATGAACAGGCATATTGCTACAGTTATCATTGCGCCTATGACTACCAAAGGTCGTCCCTATCCCGTTCGTGTTTCCTGTGAGTTCGCAGGAAAAGAAGGCCAAATCGTACTGGACCAGATACGTGTCGTGGATAAGGTCCGGTTGGTGAGAAAATTGGGCCGGATCAACAAGCCGTATCAGGAGGCTGTACTGGCTGTGCTGGGCGAAATGTTTGCGGAATAGGAAGTGTTTTTCGACCGGCCTGATAATCTCCTGGTCATTTTCAGCTTTCCCTTGACCCGCTATAGTATTTTCTATTAAGATGCTCCTGTAAAGGAGGGCTGCAATAAATGGAAAAAAAGAGAGTATTCACCGACCAGGAGCTGAAACAGATGGGGCGGCGGACGCTTGATGAGGTGATTGAGGCCATCGATGAAGGGGACAGGGAGAAGGCCAAGGGACTGGCCCGCCGTATGTACCGGGAGTTCAACGGCCTGCATGACGGCTATATGTTCTGGGTGACCGGCCTTCAGACTTTTATCTACAATAACTACGGTATCGAAGTACTGGAAAAGGCCGAAAGATTCGCCCACGGCATTGAAGGCCCGATAGTGCATAAACCATCCGAGAAAAAGGACTTCCGCTCACGCGTGGAACACCTGGCTGCCGGACTGCACGGGCACCTTCAGCCCATGACCATCGAAGAGGACGACGAAAAGGTCTGCATCACCATGCAGCCCTGCGGCTCGGGTGAGAGACTCATCCAGAAAGGCGGCTACGAGGCGGGACTGGCCATTATCAAGGAGCCTGGCCCACTTACTTTCGGCATGAAGGATTTCCCCGTCTACTGCGTTCATTGTCCCGTGCTGGAGATGATGGATATTGAGAATACCGGAGATTTCGGATCGGTCCATATCATAACCGA
>CAYLVC010000331.1:0-3688 GCA_964387005.1 uncultured Dehalococcoidales bacterium
TACCAACGGCACTACCGTCACAGCCCTTTATCTGCTGGCCGGCAAGACCTATTACCTGAGAGTTAAAGTAAGCGAACCCCTGGTCGGCAAGTGGTCAACTCCCGTTAAATTCAATACCATGATCACCAGCGATGTTAATCAGGGTATCAACGCCCCCGGAAGAATTTCACCCGAGAACGGCGCTTCCAGCGTTGTGCTGAATCCCGCCATCACCTGGGGTGCCGTAACCGGCGCTACCTATGATTTCAAGCTTTCCAAGGTTGCAGACTTCTCAACTATTGTCGAGTCCAAAGACGGAATGACCACCACGGTCTTCAGCCCTGCCAAAGCCCTTGAAGCCAATACAACCTACTTCTGGCAGGTCAGAGCCGTAGCCGGCACCAATGTGGGCGACTGGGTACAGAGCGCTTTCACCACCCAGACTCCTGCTTCCGGTCCTGCTCCTACTGGTCCTGCTCCTACTCAGCAACCTCCGCAGGTAACTGTTAATCCTCCGATTATCACAGTTAATCCTCCGGCAGTAACAGTTAATCCTCCGGCTGTGACCGTCAATACTGAGCCCCCCTCCACTCCGGCTTACATCTGGGTCATTATTGCCGTAGGTGCGATCCTGGTAATCGCCGTTATCGTCCTGATTGCCAGAACCCGCAGAGTCTAGTATCCTTCTTCAAAGAAGAAAGGTAAGTTGATCTCAAGCCCCCCGCCTTGCGGCGGGGGGCTTCTTTTTAATTGAGCAGGGCTGGTTCACGATCACGGGTTTACCTATAGGTCTTATAGGACTTATATGACATACTGGAACCGTGCTATATTATTATTTGGACCTGAATAACAAAGTACAATCAGCGAGGGCAGCAAAATGTTAACACCCGGTGAACTGGAAAGATACCAGAGGCAGATCATGATACAGGGCTTCGGGCAGGAAGGCCAGGAGAAGATCAAGAAGGCCAGGGTGTTTTTGGCCGGGGCCGGAGGGCTGGGATCTCCGGCGGCCCTGTACCTGGCGGCCGCCGGCATCGGTTCAATCCGCATTATCGATACCGATACTGTGGATTTGAGCAATCTTAACCGGCAGGTCCTGCACTGGACGTCCAATATCGGGGATAAAAAGACAGACTCAGCCAGCGACAAACTGCGCCGGTTCAATCCTGAGGTGGAAATCCAGGCAATACAGACCAGGATAACGGTGGAAAACGCCCTGGAGCTGGTCAGCGGCTGTGATATGATCCTGGACGCCGTAGACAACCTGGACACGCGCTATGTCCTGAACCTGGCCGGGCAAAAACTGAAGATACCCCTGTTTCACGGCGCTATCTCCGGTTTTGAAGGGCGGGCCATGACCATAATGCCCGGCCGCTCAGCATGCCTGATGTGCCTCTACCGCGGGGTCTCGCTGAACAGGAAATCACCGGTGCTGGGGGCAACAGCGGCCGTCATCGCCGGGATACAGGTCAGCGAGGCCATCAAGTATATCACGGGCCTGGGGCAGCTGCTTACCGACAGGTTCCTGGTCTATGACGGCCTTAACATGAGGTTCGCCGAGATTGCGGTCACACGCGATCCCGCCTGTGCGCACTGCGGAAAGTAAAAGAGAATCCGCGGGCGTCGGTACTATTACGATCTCTAATTGTATGTTTTACTGATTGTCAATGACTAATATCACATAACATAATTTCCTCAACTTGAAATGGCGCAGACATGATGTTAAAATATACAGGACGACTATTTTGAGGCCTCTATTTGGACTGGCTGGGGTGCTTATACTACCGACCTGCCGGTAAATGCGTGCCTGAAGCCGCCTATTAACTTTTTTTGTACAATAATTACCGTTCCAGGCGTTATTGTGATAAAAATATTAAGGATGGTGTAAATGGCAAAAACCGAATTTATTAAAGACGATTATTTTAAAATTGATGTAGAATGCCACCTCAGCGGCGAGGCGAACAAGAAGTACTTCAATTATTTCCCGGAATACAGAAAGTGGGTTTATGGCACGGCAGAAACAGCCCGTGCATTCAACGCCGTTCCTCACCATGTGACCAGTGACTGGAAAGAACCACCTGTAACCAAAGCGGAAAAATCAGAAATACCTGAAGAAGACCAGTTGATAGTCTACCTGGACCGCTACGGTGTAGATATGGCCTGCATCCTGCCCGAATCCATGATGGAGACTACCGGTTTTTCCACAAAATGGTCTACCAACGGCTATCTGCTGGCTGCCGCCGAAAAGTATCCGGACAGATTGATCGTCCAGCCTAATCTTGGTCCTTTTATCAAGAGAGGGATGAAAGATGTCCTCTGGGAGCTTGATTACCTTGCCCAGGAAAGAGGCTGCAAGATATTCAAGTTCTATCCTCCGGAAGATACCTATATCAACGACGAGAGGATCTGGCCTTTCTATAAGAGGTGCGAAGAACTGGGAGTAGTGGTATCCATTCACACCGGCTGGAGCTGGTGCCCCCCCGGCAAGGCCAAATACTGCCTGCCGGTCCTGCTGGATGACGTCGTAAATGACTTCTATGATTTGAAAGTCGTCGCTTTCCATGCAGGCTGGCCGCTTTGCCATGACCTGAATATGGTGGCTTTGTCTCATCCCAATGTTTACATCAGTTTAAGCCTGATCATGCCCTGGTATAAAGCCGCACCCCGACGGCTGGCTGAAATCATCGGTGAGGCGATTCAATTTGCCGGACCCAACCGCATTGTCTGGGGAACCGATTTCTACGGTCCCGGCGGGCTGTTCAGAGAAGCCACAATAGGCCTCAGGACATTCGAGATGCCGGAAGACCTCCAGAAGGGTTATGGCTTTGCTCCGGTGACAGAAGAAGTCAAGAAAATGATTTTCGGTGAGAACCTGGCTAAGCTTCTAAATATAGACACCAAACGCCGCGTTTCTAAATAAAAAGAAAAGGAGATATTATGGCTAACGATTTGCCGAATGCTAACGATTTTCCAGTTTTATTTTCGCCTATTAAACTTGGTTCGATGGAAGTCAAGAACCGCATTGGCGGTTCCTGTACCACCACCGGCGGAGCCGATGCCAACGGTTTTATCCGCGAGGAGTGCATTTACTCTTACGCAGCCCGTTCCGAAGGCGGAGCCGGCTTTATCACCATTGAGTGTACTTTTGCCACCGACTGGGGCGCCAAGACCACCAGTTTCGGCAATCCCCGCATCAGCGGACGTTCCTACTATGAAGGTATGTCAAACCTGGCCGAGGCCATGCAGCAGTGCGGTTCCAGGGCTTTCATCCAGATAACCCCCAGCTTTGGCCGCCAGGGCTCAAGCAAGACCTCAGGAGAAACCCCCGGGGCTCCTTCCGCCATTCCTTCAGAGAGACCCCAGGACTTCGAGCAGAGAATAATGCCCCGCGGCTACGAGACCAAAGCAGCCACACTGGGCGCTACCGCCGTACCCAAAGTCCTGACCCTGGAAGAGATCCACTATATGGAAACAACCTTCCCGACCGCGGTGCAGGCAGCAAGGATCTGCGGTTTTGATGCCGTTGAATTCCACAGCCCGCACGGCTATTTGATCCACCAGTTCCTGTCTCCCCGCTCCAACCAGAGAAAGGATGAATACGGCGGCTCTCTTGAGAACCGTTTCCGCTTCCTCAAAAACCTGCTGGTAGCCACCAGGAAAAGGGTTGGCCCGGACTATCCGCTGGGCATCCGCCTGAGCGGTGACGAGC
>CAYLVC010000332.1:0-3668 GCA_964387005.1 uncultured Dehalococcoidales bacterium
TAAAGTTACCCTGTTTAACAGGGCTGCCGCCTCCAGGATTTTGATCAATTTTCATATTGTCGCCTCAAAAGCACGTTACTATACTTAAGTTATCGTGATCATCCTGCCATGCCTTGATCGCTTCGTAAATCATCTGGCGTGAATAATTCAGCAATGGCGGTTACATCGATATCTCTGTTCTTGTTTAAAGCAAAATATTCTTTAATAACAAAATTTGGAGGTATGAAAGAAATATGAGATTTGGGAAACTGAAAATTGGTGCCAAGCTAATTGGCGGGTTTAGTATCGTCTGTGCTTTGTTATTGGTGGTTTTTGCTATCGGTTTAATCGGTATGAACAACATAAACGAAGCTTCAGACACTGTAGTGCTTATCGAAGAAAAGGATGGTGTTCTAAAGGAATGGCAGCTGAACATTTCACGCATGAACAGTTTCTACCTGGGGTACATAATCATGGGGACTGATTCCCTTCTGGCGAAAGCCGAGGAGAGAATTGACGTTGCCAATGCAAATTATGCTGAAGCATTAGAGGGTGCTTTACCGGAACTCATTGTTAGTCTGGAAGCCGCGAATGCCAAAGCCAACACTCTTTATCAAACGGCTCAGAAAGCCTGTACGGCCAAACAAAACGGAGATACTGAGACATTCAATAAATACTTCACTGAGTGGGTGCCCCTCAGCGGCACGGTACTGTCCGATATCGACGCAATCGTTGAAGTTACCAAGGTCAATATCCAGAAATCCCTGGAGTCTTCGAGCAACGCTAAAGACACCTCAAGGGTTTTGATGATCGGTATCTGCGTTATCGCAATGCTGCTTTCAGCCGGCATCGCTGTCTTGCTTTCCCGAAATATTTCAGGTGGTGTCAACAAAGTCAAGCAGGCCTTGCAAAAAATGGCTACCGGTGATCTTACACATACCCTCGTGGTTAAGGCCCAGGATGAAGTGGGTGAAATGGGCAAAGCCTATAACGAGATGCAGAGATATCTTAATGACCTGGTTGCCAAACTGAAAGAGAACGCCCTTCAACTCAGTTCGGCCAGCGACCAGTTAGCCACTGCTGCTAAACAGTCCAGCGACGCTACTCAACAGGTTGCTACCTCCAGTCAGGAAATGGCCAGGGGAGCCCAGGACCAGTCCAACGGCGCCCAGGAGACCGCCAAATCTATCCAGCAGCTTTCCGATGTGATTGCCCAGCTGGCTAAAAGCGCCAATGAACAGTCAAAGGGCGTACGCAGGGCGGTTTCTTCCATTACCGGTGTTGCGGAGACCATGTCTGCTGTAGCCGAAAATGCCAATCTGGCGGCACAGGGAGCTAAACAGACTGCCGAATCAGCCGGAGTCGGAGCCGAAAAGTCCAGGTTGACCCTTTCCGGCATGGACCAGATCAAGGCTTCTACCGGTGAAGTAGCCAAAAAGATTGAGGAGCTGGGAGCCCGTTCGGCCGAGATCGGCAAGATCGTAGCGGTGATTGATGATATTGCAGCCCAGACTAATCTTCTGGCCTTGAATGCAGCTATAGAGGCAGCCAGGGCGGGAGAACAGGGACGGGGTTTTGCGGTGGTATCTGACGAGGTCAGAAAGCTGGCCGAGCGTACCGCTACTGCTACAAAAGAAATAGCCGACCTTATTGGCAACGTTCAGAAAGGAGTCAATGAAGCTACTGAGACCATGGCCGCGGGAAATGAAGCGGTATCCAACGGTTATCATCTGGCAGTTGAGGCCGGACAATCCCTGGACCAGATTCTGAAAGCAACTGCGGAAATGAATAACCGTATAGAACAGATATCGGCTAAAGCCCAGCAGGTGAACAACGATACCTGCGAACTGGTCAAAGTGATTGACAGCGTTGGCAGTATCACTGAAGAAAATACGGCTACTACCCAGCAGATGTCAGCCAGCGCTATCCAGGTCAGCAAGTCCATTGAAACCGTGGCCGGGATCGCAGAGGAAAACAGTGCCGCTACCGAGGAAGTCTCAGCTTCAGCCCAGGAGATGAGTGCCCAGGTGGAAGAAATTGTAGCCTCTTCTCAGACCATGAAAGAAATGTCTGATTCCCTCGAAAAAAGCGTTCAAATGTTTAAAGTAAAAACCACATAAAAATAACCTGTCACAGGTCTATATAAAAGACCTTTCAACAGCCGGAGTCAGGAAATATGACGGACTCCGGCTGTTTGTATTTTTTTAGCAGGTGTTTTGTGTTACAATCAATGCTGTGCTTAATCAAATACGACTATCCGATATTAATAATTAAGAGGAATTTCTCTTGTTAAAAATACACTAAAGGAGATGCGGATGTTTAAAGTGAAGGCGACTATGATCGGATTCCAGGGCGATACCCAAAAATATCCCTGTCATTTCAACTACAGGGTGGGTGACGAAATAATCTGGACCGGAGCTGAATACAAAGGCCGGATCTGTCCGGCTTTGCTCGTTCAGCTGGCTCAAAAAGTGGATGGCATGTATAAAGCCGGCCCAAGGTATATTGAAAACGGCTATTACCTTCCCTTCTGGTATGCCCCGGTCAGCGAGTACGATCCGGCCTACAAAAAATATGACGGCATCGGCTTTAAACCTGTTTTGAAAACCATTGTTGAACCTCAATATCACATGGCCCATCTGAGACCCGCCAACTCCTATCTCTGGCCGCCTCATCCCGAGAGGACTATTAACAGGGCTATTTTTATGCAGTGCGGTGACTTGCGAACAGCGGCTACCTTCAAACTGGAAGCCTTCGATCTGGCTGATGACGGCGACTGTGTTACCTATTTCAGGAGAATGATGGTAATCCTGGCAAAGGTGTCATCCAGTCCCAATATACCGGTGGATAAGATTTTGACTCTTTACACCCGGGAGGAAATAGAAGACATCTATCCCGCACTCAGCCCGATCATGATTCAAATGCTGGTTGAAGAGCTGGAGCTGGTGGGTTATCTTAAAGTTAAAGACGGAAAAGCGGCGGTTACTCCCGGGGGAAAAGCCAAACTGAAAAACTTTATCAAAAATTTGCCCGCTGAAGATAGGGAAGCGCTTAATTTGTGAAATCCCTGGGCTGATCTGTGAATAATCAAAAGGAGAAAAGTATGGGAAGTATTCTGGAAGGCAAAGTGGCCGTGGTTACCGGATCAGGCCAGGGAATCGGCAGGGCGATAGCCGTAGGTCTGGCTAAAGAAGGGGCCAGGCTGGTAACTAATAACCGCCGCCCCGGTTCCACCGGTTTTGCAATCCTTGACGAAGCGGAGGTAAAAAACTACAGTGCGGAGCAAAAGGAATTCCTTAAAGAGCAAACTGCCCGCGCTGCCGGAGATGCTGAAACTACCGCCCGGGAAATTTCCCTGTTCGGTGGTGAAGCCGTACCCTTTTTCGGCGATGTCTCTGACTTTAAAGTAGCCGGCGAACTGATCAGGACCGCCGTTACCTCCTTTGGCAAGATCGACATATTGGTCAATGTAGCTGGCTCTTTTCAATTCAGCCCGGTATGGGAAATGAGCGAAGGGACCTGGGACCATGTGACATCGAGCAAACCTAAAAGTTACTTCAACACCATTCGCCATGCCGTACCTTATATGATGAATCAGAAATGGGGCAGGATCATTAACACTACAGCGCTGGCCTTCCTGGGGATGGTCAATCATAGCAACTACAGTGCCGCCAATGCCGGTGTGGTGG
>CAYLVC010000333.1:0-3666 GCA_964387005.1 uncultured Dehalococcoidales bacterium
CTATTCGCTGGGTTTCACGGTTATCATGGACAGGGCTATAGTCAACTGGTTTGTAAAAAAGAGCGGCATCGCGCTGAACGTGAAATTCGCCATTCAGTCCGTCTCCGGCATGGTCTTGCTGCCGGTCATTGCCTGGCTCATTGACGGGTACGGATGGAGATGGACCTGCCTGATCATCGGCATAATCATCACCGTAGTCTGTTTCCCTTTGATCTGGTTCTTCGTTAAACCCAGGCGTCCGGAGTATTACGGTATGTCGCCGGACGGGATAACCGCTGACGGCATGACGCGGGATGAAAGACTTGAGGAGAAAAACGCTGCGTCAACCAAAGAAGGGGGTCCCCAGTTTACACTCAAAGGAGCCCTCAAGACCCGCTCTTTCTGGCTGATGGTTACTTTATTCTACGTTTCCGGGCTGGCGGCGCCAATTATGAGCGTACACTGCGTTCCTTTCCTGACGGATATGGGCATACCCTCGATGCAGGCCGCCAGCATGATGTCGATCTGGCTGACCTGCAGCATTCCCTCCCGAATTATTGTTGGCCTGATTGTTGACCGTCTGAAGACAGGCCAGCTGCATTTCCTGATGGGTGCAGGGTACTTTCTACAGGCCATCGGGGTGGCCCTGTTCCTGCTTACCAAAAACCCCGCCATGATCTTTGTCTGGTTTGTGCTGTACGGCATCGGCTCGGGGCTGGCGGCAGCACCTTTCCTGACCATGCTGGCAGATTATTTCGGACGCAGGTCTTTCGGCTCAATAATCGGCGTGATCATGCTCTTCAATCTGCCCATAAACCTGGCCGCCCCGGTTTACGTTGGATGGGTTTATGATTCCACCGGCAATTATACCAATGTCTTCACTTTATTTGCAGTATTACTGGTCGCATCCGCGCTGGTATCCTGCTTTATCCAGCTCCCCAGGCTGGCCCGCAAAAACCCGGCTGTGGGTGTTTAGATAGTTTCGAGTTACGGGAAAAGGCACTGGAGCAGAGGGTTTCGATTTCAAGTCTACATCTGATGCGAACCAGAAATGGCAAGATAAAGGGCGGACCCCTGTGTCCGCCCTTGCGATTGAGTTCAAAGGACACCTCTGATTATTCCGACCGCAGGGCCTGTATGGGGTCCAGTCTGGCAGCCTGCCAGGCGGGATAAAAGCCGAAAAAGATACCGATGCCCACCGCCACTCCCACAGCCAGTATAACCACATCGGTCGTAACCAGGGTGGTAGTCCAGCCCATCATGTTGACCAGGGCGGAACCACCCCAGCCGATAGCCACACCGATCAGGCCGCCGATGAGGCACAGTACCGAAGAATCGATGAGAAACTGTCCCCAGATATCCCTTTCCCTGGCGCCCAGGGCCTTGCGGACACCGATCTCCCTGCGCCTTTCCATGACCGAGACCAGCATGATATTCATCACCCCGATGCCTCCGACCAGCAGAGAAATGCCGGCAATCGCACCCAGCAGAAGCGTCATGCTCTGGGTGGCCTCGGTAATGGTGCTGACCAGGTCATCCATGGAGGTTACGGTAAAATCATTATCCTGGTCCAGGCCGATCTTGTGGCGGTCCTGGAGGAGGATAGTGACATCCTCTTTGACCTGGGATATGGTCTCTTTATCCGTCACCTTAAGGGTAATCGAATTGACGGAATGCTGTCCCGTGGTGGTAACCGAACGGGTCATAATGGTACTCAAGGTGCTCAGGGGAATCAGGATAGTCTGGTCGGTCGAGCTGGTCATGGACTCGCCCTTGCTGGACAGCAGACCGGCCACGGTAAAGACGGTATTGCTCATTCTTAGTTTTTGGCCGACGATATCTCCGCCATCAGGGAAGAGGGTCTCGGCCACGGTGGCGCCAAGCAGGGCCACTTTTTGCTTGCGGTCATACTGATTTTGATTGATAAATTCACCGTCCGCCACTTCCACGCCGTAGACATCCTGGTACTGGACTGTTACACCGGTCACCCTGACCATCATGTTTTCACCATTAGCAATCACCTGGGTGCCCGATTGCGAATAAGGAGCGACACCGGTAACGTTATCAATATTTTCGGCAATAGCTTCGGCGTCCTCCAGGGTAAGAGTGCTGGCGGAGCCAAAGCCCGAACGCACACCCCCCGAGGTTGTGGTACCGGGTGATACATATATAGTATTGGTGCCCAGGCTGGAGATACGGCTGACAATTTGAGCGGTGGTACCTTTGCCCACGGACATCAATATGATAACGGCGGCAACGCCGATCACCACACCCAGAATGGTCAAAAAACTCCTGAGCTTATGGGTGACCACCGAGACCCAGGCCACCCTCAAGGGATCGAAAATGTTGTTCATAGTTTTTCCTCGCTTACAATTTGCCCGTCCTGGATATGGACAATCCGCTGGCAATTGCGGGCAATATTGGGATCATGAGTAATCATCACCAGGGTAATATTCTGCTCGGTATGCAGCTGGCTCAGCATTCCCATGATTTCCCTGCTGGACTTGCTGTCCAGGTTGCCGGTAGGTTCATCCGCCAGGATAATAGGCGGGTCTTTAGCCAGGGCGCGGGCGACGGCCACTCTCTGCTGCTCACCACCGGACAATTCGGACGGACGGTGGTGCATCCTGTCGGACAGACCGACTTTGCTCAGGGCATCTCTGGCCGCCTGAGTATTGACCTTATCCGCATATTTTTGCCCCAGCTCGACATTCCCCAGAGCGGACAAATAGGGCAGCAGATTGAAGCTCTGAAAGATAAAACCGATTTTTTGTCCCCTGACCTTCGATAGTTCACCGCTGTTGAGATGGCTGACCTCTTTTCCGTCCAGCACATAGCTGCCGGAGGTAGGCCTGTCCAGGAGACCTATCATGTTAAGCAGGGTGCTCTTCCCCGATCCGGAAGGCCCCATGATGGCCACCATTTCACCCTTTTCGATATTGAGGTTAACGCCCTGCAAGACCTTCAGCTCTCTTTTTCCCATGGGATAAGCCTTAATTATGCTATCCAGTTTAATCATTTCTTTGAACACTCCCGGTTTTCAAACAGTAACAAATTGCAAAATTAACCGTAACATTTTCTACCAGGTTGACCCCCTCACCTTAATCCTCTCCCTCGGAGGGGAGAGGCAAACGCTTATCTACACAACTAAGTATTAGAATCCTCCCGGGGGCGGACCGCCTCCCCCGAAACTGATGCCCTGGCTGCCGGATGAAGAACTGGCACTGGATGTAGTGCCGGTCTTATAGGCAACCACCTCGCCTTCACTGAGCCCGGAGGTAATCTCGGTACTGGTCCCATCGGTCATTCCCACCGTCACCAGGCGTGTTTCAGTCTCAAGGCCATTAACCACCTGCACCGTACTCCTTTGGCCCAGCGTAGTAATTGCCCTGGAAGGTACAATCAGCACACCTGTGACCTGTTCCGAGATAATTTTCACCGTGGCGGACAGACCTTCCTTTAAGGACACCGTTGTGGCAGCCGCTGCGGATGTTATTCCAGTTTCAGCCGGAGCGGCGGGCATATCCCGGGAAGACCCGGCTTCAGCCGGCGGGGTCCCTGCCGGAAGGCCGGGGGGCATTGCGCCCGAGGGCATCTGCGGGGCAGTTGAAACCGGGTTTAACGGCTGAAGGGAAGTAAGCTCAACCGTAACCGAATAGTTGACCACTCCGGATGAGACGCTGGCCG
>CAYLVC010000334.1:0-3662 GCA_964387005.1 uncultured Dehalococcoidales bacterium
GTTGATAGTCCCTTTCCCCTGCGGCACTCGCGGATTATGGCGGCTGCCACAACATCCCTGGTTTCCAGGTGATGAATAAACCTTTCCCCGTCTTTATTGATCAGCTGGGCTCCCAGCGTCCTTACCTTCTCAGTTACCAGTTGCCCCAGTATTTGAGGAGGAAACGCCACGCCGGTAGGATGATACTGCATTGTATCCATGTAAATCAGTTTGGCTCCAGCGCGGTAGGCCATTACCAGTCCATCTCCGGTCGCCCCGTAGTGATTGGTTGTGGGATAACCCTGGTAATGCAGTCGCCCTCCCCCTCCGGTTGCCATAATAACTGCCCCGGCCTGTACAACTTTTATTTCACCTGTTTCCATATTCATCAGAACAGCTCCGGCTGCCTGTCCGTTTTCATCCAGTATCAATTCGACCGCCGCTTCAAACTCCATTACATCAATAGAGCGGTTGCGGATTTCATCCCGCAGGACCCTCATTTCTTCCAGACCGGTGTAGTCGCGGCAGGAATGCAGCCTCCTGCGTGAAGCTCCACCCCCGGAAAGCTCATGCATATCCCCGTTTGGTTCCTTGTCCCAGTTGACACCCAGGTTTTCCAGCCACCTGATAACGTCAGGGGCATCCATTACCAGCGCCTCAACCAGCTCTGGAATATTGGTGAAATTGCCTCCTCCTACGACATCCAGGTAATGAATCGCGGGAGAGTCTTCCGGCCTGTCCGCTGCCTGTGTCCCGGCCTGTGCTCCAACAGTATTGGCATCCCCTAACCTTAGCTTGGTAACCAGCAATACCCTGGCGCCGTTTTCCTGGGCTAACAAAGCTGCCGAGGCCCCGGCTCCCCCTCCCCCGATTACCAGGACATCTGTCTTTATGTCAACTTTAGTCAGGTCTATTTTCAGGGGATCTATACGGCTGTTGCCCTCAAGCAGGTCCACCAGTTCTTGAGGAGCTTTCTGTCCTTTGTTCGGTCCGAGAACCAGGTCGCGCATAGCCCCGGCAACATAATCAGGGTGATAGGTCGTCAGCAAAGTGGATTTATCATCGAGCGTAATCCGTTTGAAGGCTTCTTTAAACCGGTTTTCCCTGCCCTGTTCTACTATGCTGATGGTTGATTGTAACGCGGGTGGATACATTTCCCCTGTTCCTCCCCTATATTTCAGGTTCGATAATACGACCGGTATAGCATTTGCTCAGGTCTTCTCTGGACATACCCTTGAGCTGGTTGATTTCAGAGGTAAACTTCCCGGCTTCAATCTCATTAAGCCTGTCTTCCAGGTGTCGGCTGCGTTTGGCCTGGTATTTACCCTGTAGCCTGCGGCAAAGCAGTGCCACGTTGTATGGCTGCAAACCCTGGGGACAGCGGGCAGCACAAAGGCCGCACATAACACAGTCGAAGGACTTGTCAGTCACCCCTTTTAAGTCTCCCCGCAGGGCGTCAGACATAAACCCCATCACCTCAAGATCCTGGGGACAGGCCTTTGTGCAGGTATTGCAGCCCAGGCATTTTATGCTGTCCGGGTAATATTTCAGCACTTCCTGAGCTTCCGGTTTCAATTCGTTAAGCTTATATACGGATTTTTGAGCGGGGAAAAAAGGTATCTGGGTCAAATACATGTCGGGTTGCACCTGGGTCTGACAGGCCAGATCAAATTTCAGCTGGTTTTCGCCTTTTATCTGATAAACCGTGGCGCAAGCCCCGCAAAAACCACCCCTGCAACCCACTCCCCGCACCAGTTTGTACCCGGCATATTCCAGAGCCTGCATAATAGTTAAACCCTCGGGTACCCTGTAATTCTTTCCCATTATGAAAATATTTATCAGGTGTACCTGCTCCTGGCTCAGGCTCATATCAAAGCCTCCTTGTGGCGGGAACTGTGACAGTTCAGATTAACCGCCACCGGCATACTGGCCAGATGTGCAGGAAATACTTCGACATTGACTGCCAGGGCTGTCGTCCGTCCCCCGTAACCCATTGGTCCAATGCCCAAACCGTTTATTTTTTCCAGGAGTTCCTTCTCCAGTTCGGCCATTTCAGGATCAGGGTTGCGTTCACCGACTTTTCGCAAGAGGGCTTTTTTAGCCAGCAGCAATGTTCTCTCAGCCGTCCCTCCGATTCCAACTCCCACGATCAGGGGCGGGCAGGGATTGGAACCGGCTTCATCCACGGCCTTAACAACAAAATTTACGATTCCCTCTCTCCCATCGGCAGGGGTCAGCATGCCCAGACGGGTCATATTTTCCGCACCTCCTCCCTTGGGTACCACCGTGATTTTCAGTTTGTCCCCGGGCACTATCTCAGTATAAATTATAGCCGGAGTGTTGTCTTTTGTATTTACCCGTGCTGAAAATGGCTTGTTGACCATCGATTTGCGTAAAAAGCCTTTGTCATAAGCCTGCTTCACACCTTCATTGACCGCTGCATTAAAATCCCCGCCGGTTATGTGAACTTCCTGACCCAGCTCTATAAAGACCACGGCTGCTCCACAGTCCTGGCAAAGAGGTATTTGTTCTGTAGCCGCAATATCGGCATTGCTGATTATTTGTTCAAGGACTTCTTTCCCTACCTGGGACATTTCATTTTGAGCGGCTTGTTTCAGGGCAGAGAGAACATCCTCTGTCAAATAATAATTGGCTTCACAAAAAAGCCTGGCTACCGTACTGCTGATTTCATTTGCCTTTATTTCCCTCATGTTTTCCTGCTCCGTCACAAATTATGTCGCTCTGTCTCCGAGCGCAGATCGATAGTCAGCTCCGGAGTAAATCCGGTCTCCGGTTTTATTTCAGTTTCAACAGCTTCAAGATGTCCCCGGGTTTTTCCGCTACCGGCACGCCGGCAGCATTATAAGCCTCAACTTTAGACCTGGCCGTACCCGCCGTTCCCATTATTATAGCACCAGCATGTCCCATACGCTTTCCCGGAGGGGCCATCATGCCGGCTACATAGGCCACTACCGGTTTGGGGTAACCGGTTTCACGAATATATCCGGCTGCCTCTTCTTCCGCACTGCCGCCTATCTCGCCGATAAGGACTACCGATTTTGTTTCGTCATCCCGCCGGAATAATTCAAGCAGCGTAACAAAGTCAAGACCAATTACCGGGTCTCCTCCCATACCAATACAGGTGCTCTCACCCCCGCCCGCGCGGTAAATGTGCCAGGCAATTTCATAGGTTAAAGTACCGCTGCGCGAAATTATCCCGATATCCCCCGGCCGGAATATATGTACGGGCATGATGCCCACCTTAATCTTTAAACCGGGACTGATAATACCGGGACAATTGGGACCTATAATAGTGACGCCTTTTTCGGCTGCCCTGGCAACAAATTTGATTTCATCTATCTGGGGAATACCTTCAGTAATAACCACCACCGTCTTGATACCGGCCTCAATAGCTTCTAAAACAGCCGCACCGGCATATGGAGCAGGGATGAACAAAATGGATGTATTGGCAGCATTTTTGGCTACCGCATCAGCCACGGTATTGTATACGGGTATTCCTTCGACCTCCTGACCGCCCTTCCCCGGGGTACAGCCGGCAACGATATTGGTGCCGTATTTTTTCATCGAAAGAGTATGAAAGCGTCCTTCGTTCCCGGTTATTCCCTGCACCACTACTCTTGTTTCTGAATTGAGGATGATACTCATCTTTCTCTTTCCTGTCC
>CAYLVC010000335.1:0-3661 GCA_964387005.1 uncultured Dehalococcoidales bacterium
CCGCCGCCATCGATCCGGAAGTACAAAAAATTGTGCTCAAGGGCTATGAAAAAGGAGAAAAACCCATTACCAGCCGCCCCGGCGACATATTGAAACCCGAGATGGAGGCTGCCAGAGAAGCTACAAAAAGCATCGCGAAGGATACCGGCGATGTGCTGATTTACGCCCTTTATCCCACTACCGGCCTGCGTTTTTTGAAATGGAAATACGGTCTGGAAAAACCTCCGGAGGATACCAAACCACGGACGCTGGAAGAAATTAAAAAAGAGGATGAGGTAGTCGCCCTGGCCAGGGCGGGCAAACTCCAGGAAAAACAAGCCCCTGCCCAGAAGTCCGGACTGATAAACTACAGGGTTCACCTCGGCAACAATGTCTTTGATATAGGGGTAGAGGCTATCGACGGGGTACCGGGAGCCTTCCCTGTGGCCGCAGCAAACTTTCAGGCCATGATGCCGCCTCAGGCACAACCTGCGGCGCAGGTACAGGCCGTGGCATATCAGGCTGCCGCTCAACCTCCCTCGGCTCCGGCTGCCTCCAGCAGGCCGGCAGATGCCTCTGCCAGGTCAGAGGGCTCAAAACCGGCTGCGAAGGTAGTGGAGACGCCTATCCTGTCTCCCATGCCGGGAATTATCATTAAATACGAAGTGAAGGCCGGCGACCAGGTGCAGGCGGATGATGCCGTACTGATCCTTGAAGCCATGAAGATGGAAAACATCATTGTTGCTCCCGTAGCCGGAAAAATCAAGTCGATCAATTTCAAAAGCGGGGACAGGGTTTCCAAGGATGCCGTTTTGGCGGTAATCGTCAGCCAGTAGCAGAGCTTAAAATAAGTGAGTAGTTTTTAAAAACTGAAACAAGCGAGAGGGCGACCGCGAGGGTTGCCCCTACAGTGTAGTAGATTTTAATAATATTGAGGAATATAGAGCCGGATAAAAAATGGGAAAAACGCTTGCAGAAATAATATTGAGCCAAAAATCGGGCACTGATGCCCGTGCGGGGGATATCGTTATTGCCGCAGTAGACCTGGTATTCGTGCAGGACACCACCGGTCCGCTGACAATCCGCCAGTTTCAGGAGAGCGGGCTGCCGGTAGCCAACCCGGGCAAAACGGTGCTGTTCTTCGATCATGCCGCCCCCAGTCCGGGGATGGCCCTCTCCAACGACCATATGTTCCTGCGCCAGTTTGCCGCAAAAAGCGGTGTGAACCTTTCCGATGTGGGAGAGGGGGTCTGCCACCAGAGGGTGGCGGAAGCGCTGGCCAAACCCGGGGATGTGATCGTGGGGGCGGACTCACATACCGTCATGGCGGGGGGACTGGGAGCTTTCGCCACCGGGATGGGCTCCTCTGATATAGCGGCAGCGATGGGGCTGGGCAAGACCTGGTTCCGCGTGCCGGAAACATTTAAAATACAGACCTCCGGACGGTTCAGCCGGGGGGTATACTCCAAAGACCTGATTTTACACCTGATCGGGCTGATCGGGGCGGACGGAGCGACCTATAAATCGCTGGAATTTTGCGGCCCGGCGGTGGATGAAATGAGTCTGCCTGAGAGACTGACCATTGCCAATATGGCCGTTGAAGCCGGGGCCAAGGTGGGTATTTTCGCTTCAGACAAGAAAACCCGGGACTACCTGGAAAAACAGGGGCGCGGGCAGGACTACCGGCCTATTTCGGCCGATCCGGATGCGGTATACGAGAAAGTAATCGAAATAGACCTGGACAAACTGGAGCCGACGGTTTCCAGACCCCACACCGTGGACAACACAGCCACAGCCAGAGAGCTCAAGGGGACAAAAATCCAGGAAGTCTTCATCGGCACCTGCACAAACGGGCGGCTGGAAGACCTGGCACTGGCAGCTTCCATACTGAAGGGTAAAAAGCGCCATCCGGGAACACGGCTGATTGTCGGCCCGGCTTCCAAAAGCATTCTGCTGGAAGCTATCGAAAAAGGAATTATCACTACCCTGATTGAGGCTGGAGCAATTATCCTGCCTCCGGGCTGCGGCGCCTGCCTGGGGCTTCACCAGGGAGTGCTGGGCAACGGGGAAGCCTGTTTATCCACAGCCAACCGCAATTTTAAAGGCCGCATGGGCAACCCTGACTCATTTATCTACCTGGCCAGTGTGGCGACTGCGGCTGCCAGCGCAATCAGGGGAGAAATAAGCGACCCGCGCGAGGTGGAGGGATGTTAAAAGGCAGAGCTTTCAAGTTTGGCGACAATATATCAACCGATCTGATTGTACCGGGACGCCTGGCCGGACTGCGCAGCAATCTGCCGGAGCTGGCCAAACACGTCCTGGAGGATGCCGATCCCTGCTTTGCAGCAAAGGTCAGGCCGGGTGATTTCGTGGTGGGGGGAAGCAATTTCGGGCTGGGCTCCAGCCGCGAACACGCTCCGCTGGTAATCAAGATGGCGGGGGTAAGCGCGGTGCTGGCTAAATCCGTAGCCCGCATATTTTTCCGGAATGCCATTAACCAGGGCCTGCCGGTGCTGATCTGTGATACCTCGCTTATCGATGAAGGCGATACCCTCGAAGTCGACCTGTCGGCAGGCAGCGTCAAAGACCTGACCAAAGGGGTTAATCTGACTTTCGGCAAGATTCCGCCTGTCATGCTGAATATTCTAAACCAGGGCGGACTGCTGCCTTACATCAAAAAATACGGCGATTTCAAACTATAGCAGAGGTATTTCGCACGGAGTCCTTCAGCAGAAGCTGACAGGGGGATGCGTGTCTGATAACCAGAATAAAACAGGAGCTTAGGATTCATGGCTTATACAGTAACATTGATTCCAGGGGACGGCATCGGACCGGACGTAACGGCGGCTACCAGGAAAGTGCTGGAAGCCACAGGGGTAGAATTCAACTGGGAGATAGCCGAGGCGGGGGCCGGTGTAATGGCCACCCAGGGTACTCCCCTGCCGGAATCGGTTATTGCCTCCATCCGCAAGAATAAAGTGGCGCTGAAGGGACCGGTTACCACCCCTATCGGGATCGGCTTCCGCAGTGTCAACGTCGCCCTGCGCAAGAGCCTGGACCTGTATGCCTGCCTGCGGCCCTGCAAGTCTTATCCGGGAGTGCCTTCTCTCTACCGGGACATCAATATAACCGTGGTCAGGGAGAATACCGAAGACCTCTACGCAGGCATTGAATATGAGAAGGGTACTCCCGATGCCATCAGGCTGCTGAAATTCGTGACCGAAACACGGGGTAAAGTCCGGGAAGACAGCGGCATCAGCCTGAAGCTGATCTCCGAAACAGGTACCCGGCGGATTGTTAAATTTGCCTTTGATTATGCCCGGTCAAATAACCGCCGCAAGGTTACGGCCGTCCACAAGGCCAATATCATGAAATTCTCGGATGGACTTTTCCTCTCAGTCGCCCGGGAGGTAGCCAGGGAATATCCGGAAATTGAATTCAACGATGTTATTGTCGATAACATGTGTATACAGTTGGTACGTAATCCCCAGCAGTTCGATGTGCTGGTGCTGCCTAACCTGTATGGCGATATAGTTTCGGATTTATGCGCCGGTCTGGTAGGAGGCCTGGGCGTGGCTCCCGGTGCTAATATTGGCGAAGGTATCTCAGTTTTTGAGCCTACCCATGGTAGTGCCCCCAAATACACCGGGTTGAACAAAGTCAATCCTATGGCCATGATGCT
>CAYLVC010000336.1:0-1572 GCA_964387005.1 uncultured Dehalococcoidales bacterium
CCTGTGCGCCGGATGAATATCTTTCCGGCTGCATTTCACCGCTTGCAGCAGGGTTTGCCCGGCTCTGTGCCGGTACAGCCAGCGGTAGTTCCAGCGCAGGCCGTGTAAAATGTTCCGGCTTGACAGGTAAACCCTCCGCCTTGTGGATTCTTACCGGATGATCAGCCTGTTTCATCTTACTTTGGACACGGATATCCGCCCGCTGCCTGTCCTGTACGGATGCTCCCATGGCTGAATTCCGGGTTGCAATAAGCGGAGAATGGTTGCCGGGTAGTGAGGAAGCGGCAGTGCCGTTTTTTTCTTGTGCTCCGGCTAATGATTCCGCTATCCCGGGCTTGCCCTCCGCTGAAATTTCAGCTCCAGCCTGTATTTCATCAACGGGCTGTTGAGGGATTTGCGGTATATCATCTCTCATGTCCGGTCTGTCAACATTATCCTCAGAGGGCTGAAATTCTGTCTGCCAGCCGGAAGGCGGCGAAAACGGTATATGAACCATGTGGTCTTCCTGTCCCCCATTTCCTTGTCCCTTATTCACTTTTTTCGCCTGGGCAGGCTCGACCGTTCTTTTATCTGAAGCCTGAATTTCAACCCCTTCCCCGTCCGTTCTTGCCGTTCGGGAAGCGAACGGGGCCGTCGGCCCGGCCTTTTCAGTAGACGGCTTCCCTGGATTACGGCGAAAAATCCGCCTCAAAACCGGTCTGAAGTCAAGCTTCAGCTTCTTCCCCGGGATTTCCGGTCTGCCTGGAACGGCCGTTCCAGTTGACTTGCCGCCGTTGAATTCCTGCCGTTGATCGGCGCCATTATTTCCCCTTATACTTTCAGCAGCAAACGGGGTATTGTCCGGTCCGGTTTTAGCCGGGGCTTCGGCCTCTGGCTCAGGGTTTTCCCTGTTCAGTCTGTTACTGATAGTTCGCTCAGCCGGGGTGCTTTCTTCACTCAAATTATCGCCGGTTAGAAAAAGACCTGGTCTGATATTTGGTTCGTCAACATAGTTCTCCGCTTTTTCAGCTTCCTGCCTGGTAGACAAATGCCTTCTTATAGTTAACGCCGCTCCCTCTTCACGGGCTTTTTCCCTGAACGACCCGTCAGCGGTTTCTTCTGCGATTTGACCGTGGATGAGGGGACGCACGGGCGGGATTGCTGTCGTACCCGTCCGGTTTTCAGGTTGAGGGTGAGAAGCCTCTCCGTCCGGAGCAGGTTGCACCCGCTGAGGCTCACTTTGACCGGTTTCCCCTGTTATCTCCACCGGCGGCTTTGCAGGCAGCACAGGCTGTTCCTGTTTGGCCTCTCTCCGGGAAGGATAACTGTCTTTTTCCATTGCTGGCACTGTTCCCATTCCGCTTTCGGAAGGGGTGTTCAGTGAAGTATGAACGCTCGGACCTTCAACAGGCTCAGGCGGCATAGCCCGCCGTGACTGCTTTTCTGCCTGGTAGACGGTTTTTTCAGAGGCGCTGCCCGTCTCCTCGCTTATTGTACCTGTTCCGGCGTTTACGTTTGTGGCACTGGCTTCCAACTTTGTCCCTGCTGGTTTTTTAAGCTTTTCAGGGCTTTCTTCTATTTTTCCCCGTACCA
>CAYLVC010000336.1:1672-3658 GCA_964387005.1 uncultured Dehalococcoidales bacterium
TTGGAGGGCGCCTGCTGGTTTCCTCCGCTTTCGTTTACAAACGGTCTGGATAGAGGTAGCCCGGCGGGATCGTGCGGCTTCTCCTGATAAATGTGATTGACCCTTCTCAACAGGGAACCTGTCCGCAACCCAGGGGAGGGTTTTACTTCGATCATCCGGCTGTTCCGTGTTTTAAGCTCCGACAGATGTGCTTCCATCCACGGAGTCAATTCCCGTTTGTCCGCTCTGTTTTCATGGTCTTTGTTATTCATTCATTCCTGATTTCAGGTTGTTATTTTAGCCATTAATTTGCTGAGGAATCCGGCGTTGCTTCCTCCTGCATCCTGGATGCCGTGATGGGCCAGTTCCAGTGTCTCTACCGCCACCGAAGAATCACTGGTTTTTAAAGAGGGTCCGACCCATTTTACCGGGAATGCCCGGTCCAGGTTCCAGCGCATTTCCGGAAAGCCCAGGTTCGGGCTCCAGAGAATAATAGAAACCTGCTTGTATTCGAACTTTTTCCCCTGCCGTATACAGTCCTCCATTTCCTTGTACCAGGCAAAAAGCTCGTTGTTCATAATGAAACCCCTTTTGAGAGTTACATTGCTGTATTTTGTCCTTCCGGGAAACTGGTGAACAAAACCGTTGGTCCCGCCTTCCTCATATTGTTTTACCTCTGTGCGCATTTCCAGCCCCGAGCATTCCGTGAACACGGCCTTGATGATGCTCCCGATCTCGACATGAAATCTGAAAGCCGTGAAAAGTTCCGGTCTTGCCCCGGTCTGAGTTATCCCCAAAATGTTGGATACCACAGTCATGTTCAATCCCCCTGTAATTACACTGCCTCATTCAGTTTCCGGTTTATTGATGCAATCTTCTCCGCCCACTGCCGGCGGTCCTGGTGCTCCATCTCCAGAATATCCTGGAGAGGCCAGTGAAAATGATAGGCAATATAGGCTACCTCCTCATGCAGTTGATCGAGGGGGTAGCCTATGATTCCCCCGGGTGTCCGAGGTCCACTTCAATCGTTTTGCTGCATTCGGGGCAGGTGATGGATATCCTGGATGTGCCGTTTTCGTTTATCTGTCTGTAAAAGTCCTGAAGATAAGCAAAATCGGCTGAAAACAGGTTTTCGATAACACCGGTATTGATATCCCGCAGACTGCCCAGCCTGGTAATAACTCGAGACAAAAGTATGACCGCAAGGTATCCCTGGTTCGACTTGACCCGTAGATCACGCAAAGGGACTATTTCATCCATGGCTGTCGCCAGGCGCATGGTCCCCTGCTTGTGGAGATTGCCTTCGCTGTCCACGTAACCTCGCGGCAGGGTGAACTCGAATTCAGTTTGCAGCAGCATGATTTACCCTCCTATTTGACACGTGAAATGAATTCATGGACAATGGTCAGCTCTTCTACCCCTATTTCATTGCCTTCGGATTTCGGAGCAGGGCCGCTGATTTTGGAAGGCCAGGCATTTCTGAAGTCCCAGCGGGCGGCTTCTTTCAGCTCTCTGTCATACATTACGATAGAGCCGTTTTTACGGGCGTCCTTGACCTTCCCCTCTTCAACCTGCCTGCGCCAGTCCCAAAGGTCCATGCTGGATGTAATACCGCGCTTCAGAGTAATATCGCCCCATTTCAGGCGTCCGGGGATTTTTAAAACAACCTCGATCCCTTTTTCATTGACCACTTTCTGCTCAACGATTTCATTTTCTGAGCCCAGACCGGCTACTTCGGTGAAATATCCTTTAATTGCACCGCCTACATCTATGGCAAAGTTAAAACCAAGTAATGGGTCTTCCCGTCCCGCGGCGTCATTGGCATAAGGCATTTGATTATTACCTCCTTTTCATACATTCAATTTATTCGGATGTCTCAGATCCGGCAGCCCACTGGCTGATGCGGAAGATTACGAATTCAGCCGGTTTGACCGGCGCCAGCCCGATTTCAATTACCACCTGTCCCGCATCCCTTATGGACGGCGGATTGGTCTCTTCATCGCATTT
>CAYLVC010000337.1:0-3629 GCA_964387005.1 uncultured Dehalococcoidales bacterium
ATGGTCTCAGAGCAGACGTCTCTATAGGTGAATACAAGACCATCATTGGCCTGGTAGGTGATGAGAGAAAAATTCCTTTTGCCTATTTTGCTGCTTTACCCGGTGTCAAAGAAGCAATCCCGGTAGAGACTCCCTACAAACTTATCAGTCGTGAATATACCAGATTGTTTAAAGGTCCCTCTGAAGACAAAACCATACGTATCCGGAATATTACGATAGGTGGCAATAAGCCTGTATATATCGCCGGCCCTTGTGCGATTGAAAGCCGGTCGCAGCTGATGAAAATAGCTGAGGGCGTGAAAAAGGCTGGAGCACATATTCTAAGGGGCGGTATCTTTAAACCTCGCAGTTCAGTGCATTCGTTCCAGGGTTTAGGCAAAGATACTCATCAGGCGGAAGAGGCTCTGAAATGGCTGAATGAAGCCGGACGGGAATTCGATATGCCGGTGATAACCGAGGTGAGAGGAGAAAATCAGATAGATTTGATCGCTGAATACGTTGATATTCTACAGATAGGCGCCAGGAATATGTATGACCAGGATTTGCTGGCTGCAGTCGGACAGAAAAAAAAGCCTGTCCTTTTTAAGCGTCATTTCGGGGCCGGCATAGAAGAATTCCTTTCCTTTGCCGAATACATAGCTGCTGAAAGCAACAAGAATATCATATTGTGTGAGAGGGGCATAATACCTGTCGGAAAGGGGAAGAGTTATACCCGTTATATCCTTGACCTTGGCGCTGTACCCGCTATTAAAAAAGAGACCTATCTTCCGGTTATCGTCGATCCCAGCCATGCTATGGGAAGAGCAGACCTGATCTTCAACATGAGCTGCGCAGCCATCGCAGCCGGTGCTGTAGGCTTGATGATAGAAGTGCATTACAACCCGAAAGAAGCGCTGGTTGATGGCGCTCAGATGATTACCCCGGAACAGCTGGAAAAGGTCATCAAAGCCTGTAATAATATATCTGGTTTGCTGTCGGCCAACTAGAAGAAAATGACGGGAGAGATTTTCAACCCGTCGATAATAACAATATCCTGGATCCTGGATAGAGGTTCATAAATGAAAATATTAAGGGTTAATCTCCCCGGAAAAGGTTACAACATATATATCGGAAAGGATTTGCTGGCATCGACGGGCCAAAAGCTGAGAGATATGGGTTTCCGTGACAAGGCGGTTATAGTCACCAATCCCGTAATTAAAGACTATTATGCTGGTTTGCTTTTGACCGGTCTCGAGAGAGCGGGATTCAACACGGTTATCCTGGAAGTTCCTGTGGGAGAGAAATACAAATCACTGTCCCAGGCCGGTAAATTGTATACCCTTTTCAGTAAGCACCAGGTTGAAAGGATAACTCCTGTTCTGGCTCTGGGAGGAGGTGTCATCGGCGACCTGGCTGGTTTTGCAGCAGCCACCTATATGAGAGGTATACCTCTGGTACAAATTCCTACTACACTGTTGGCCCAGGTGGACAGCAGCACAGGTGGTAAGGTGGCGGTAGATCACGGCAGTCTGAAAAATATGGTAGGTAGTTTTTATCAGCCTTCTCTGGTATTAGCCGATCTGACTACCCTGACAACCTTGCCGCAAAAAGAGTTTGTTAACGGGCTTTCTGAATTAATCAAACATGCCATAATCCTGGACAGGGGACTATTTGAGCAAATTGAACGGGGTCTTACTAACCTCGAATCGCAAGAAATAGAATTCATGGAAGACATCGTCTGCCGATCTGTCGGTATTAAGGCCGGAGTAGTTGAAAAGGATGAGAAGGACCGCGCCTTGCGCAATATTCTGAACTTCGGACATACAATAGGTCATGCTTTGGAAACGGTCTCGGAGTTCAGACTGAAGCATGGTCAGGCTGTTTCTATCGGTATGGTGGGAGCCGCCCTGATTTCTCAGCGCATGGGTTTTTTAGCGGGTTCCCATGTGGAGAGAATTCAGGCCTTACTGTCCGCCGTCGGTCTGCCGGTGACCCATTCCTTTACGGATTTTCAGGGTATTGTCCAGGCAATGAAGCATGATAAAAAGCGTTCAGGAGGGAAAACCAGGTTTGTTTTACTCAGAGATATCGGTGATGTATTCTTAAATGAAGAGGTGAGTCTTACTCTGGTTGAGGAGGTTCTAAAAGACCTGTATGCAGAGACCCCGTATATGCGCCGCCATAGTGGAAAATGACCCGGATGTTATAGCCGGCTTTGAACCCCTGGTCGATCTTTTCGAGGTGCGTCTGGATCTGGTTGGACCGTACTGGCCGGATCTGGTAAAAAGACTCAAAAAACCGTGGATAGCCTGTAACCGCAGCCGTGAAGAAGGTGGTCAGGGGCATCCGAATGAGATGCGACGACTGACGGACCTGGTTCGGGCTGTCGAAGCGGGAGCGTTTGTTGCAGATATTGAGTTGAGAACAAAAAACCTTGAAAAATTCGTTCCGGTGATCAAGAAAAAAGCCAGGTGTTTGATCTCTTACCACGATACAACGGGAACACCGGCATTTGACTCACTGGTAAAAATAGTCAGGGACGAAATCGACGCCGGAGCGGATATCTGCAAAGTTGTGACCTGTGCTCAAAGCTTCACCGACAATGTTCAGCTTTTAAAGCTGATCCGGTATTTCCCGGAAAAGGATATTGTGGCTTTCGCTATGGGCCAAGAGGGCAAGATCAGCCGTATACTTTCAACCCTGGCCGGGGGCTATTTTACATATGCCTGTTTAACCGCCGGCAAAGAATCTGCTTCCGGGCAGTTGCCGGTAAAGGAGCTTGTTGAGATCTACGACAGCCTCCGGAGTTGTGAATATCAAAACAGTGATATTTTGAAAGATAATAACCGGAGGCAGGGTCTCAGTTAGTATGAATAATCATAATGAAATCAATATTTCTCCAGGCACCAGAATCTGTGGTATATTCGGTGATCCCATTGAACATTCCATCTCGCCGTATATGCATAATGCCGCTTTTCGCCATATGAGAATGGATTTTGTGTACCTGCCTTTCAGAGTAAAAAGTGCAAACCTGAAAGAAGCGGTTGAAGCCCTGCGTGCTCTGAACATACGTGGAGTAAATGTCACAATCCCTCATAAAGCAGCCGTTGTATCTCTGCTGGACGACATAGACGCACTGGCAGAGGAAATCGGTGCGGTTAACACCATAGTCAATGAAGAAGGAGTACTCAAAGGATACAATACTGATGCCCTGGGTTTTCTCGCGGCGCTTAATGCCGGGCATATTAGCGTGGAAAATAAAAATATCCTGATATTAGGAGCCGGTGGAGCCTGCCGGGCAATTGCCTTTGTTTTAATGGACAGGGGTGGCATTATAACCCTGATGAACCGTCATCTTGCCCCTGCCGAAGATCTGGCAGGCTGGCTTTTTAACCGGTTTCGTCGCAACATCGAGGTTTTTGATTTGAATACGGATAATGTAATAAATCATTCCAAACGTGCGGACATCCTTATCAACACCACCAGTGTGGGGATGTCTCCCTGCTCCAATGAAAGCCTGGTGCCGGAAGGTATATTCAGGAATGATCTGACTGTTATTGACATAATCTATAATCCCGTCAGAACACGTCTGCTGCGGGAAGCAGAGCAAAAAAACGCTCTGGTTATGAACGGATTGGAGATGCTGGTCT
>CAYLVC010000338.1:0-3620 GCA_964387005.1 uncultured Dehalococcoidales bacterium
AGGCTTTTTGTTTGCGACGTCAGTGTATTTCCAGCCGTTCCCGGGCTGCCGCCTATTTTGACCACGATAGCTCTGGCGAAAAGGCTGGCGAAGACGCTGGCAGGCTAATAACTTGAGGATAATAAAATGGCGGCTCTGGATATAATAAACTGGGTAGGCCAGCGAAAATGGCTGAGGTCGGCAGGGATAGTCATGCTGTTGATCATCTCCAGATTCCAATTCTCCACGATCGTTAAGCTGGCCGGGCGACGTATGGTATGTGCTCCGGCAGGAGCACCGGCGATAATACTAACGCATACTGATATGAAAGAGGCGTTAAACAACGCAGAACTGCTTTTTCAAGCCCTCCGGTTCACTGTTGAAAAAATGGGGTTTGATACGCTAAATATGATGGTTGACATGAGTGTTGAAGCCGAAGCCTGCGGCTGTCAAATCCAGTACCGTGAACACAACTTGCCTGACGTGGTTACCCACCCTGTAAAAACTCAGGCAGACATCGCCAAACTTAGAGTACCTGACCCCTATCGGGATGGAAGACTACCGGTATTCCTGGAAACCATGAGGCTGATGAAGAAAAATTATACGATGCTCAAAGTAGCGGTAGTAATCGGCCCCTTTACCCTGGCTATGCTTTTGGCCGGAAGTGAAATTTTTATCGACATCCGGAAAGATCCGCCGAAAGTTAAAGTCCTGCTGGATTATTGCCAGAGAGTAATAATTACATACGGTCAAGCTTTAGTTCAAGCCGGGGCAGACCTGGTTGTGATAGCCGAACCCATAAGTTCCCAACTATCGCCGGCAGCTTACGGAGAATTTTCGCACACCTATATCAAAACCATAATCCGGTCTTTCAAGAAACCCTGTGGTCTCCACATTTGCGGAAATGCCAGCCACATCGTTAATCAAATGGCGCAAACGGGAGCGGTCCTGCTCAGTCTGGACAACGTAGATATTCAGTCCCTGGCCGGCAGCATCCCCGAACCGGTAGTATTGATGGGCAATCTCAGTCCTACCCGGCTCAGGATCGATGCACCCGCGAAAATTGCGGAGTCTACCCGGGCTCTTCTGGAAATAGCCCGGCAAAGAAAAGGATCCATTGTCGGCCCTGGCTGCGACCTGGCTCCGAAAACCCCAATGGAAAACATCAGAACTTTTGTGAAAACAGTGAAGAGATAACTGTCCACAAACACAATAAATTAAGGCTGATTCGGATTAATGATATCACTTCAGTTGCAGACGGTATTGGACGGTGTACAGAACCTTTGAATTTTCTTTCAGCTTAAGTCGGCAATTGTGCAACTAAGTGACTCAGAACACCCTTGCAACTACACGAAATGGACTTTTATAAAATGAAATCCAGACTAGTACTCTTGCCGGCCATCATATTTGTATACTAACTCAATGCCGGCTTCCGCCAGTAGTGGTTCACTCTCTTCAGCAAGTTGATATTTACGTTCACAAACTATTTTTTTAATCCCACAGTTGATGAGCATCATGGCGCAAGTCCGGCAAGGAGTCATTCTTTGATAGATAGTAGCACCTTCAATGGATATCCCTCTTTTAGCTGCCTGGCAGATAGCGTTCTGTTCAGCATGCACTGTCCTTACACAGTGTTCGCTTGTCTCACCGTTTTCTTGAATCACTTTCTTCATTAAATGTCCCACATCATCGCAATGGGGTAGACTGGCAGGAGATCCAACATATCCTGTCGCCAACACCTGTTTATCTCGTACAATCACACAACCACTTTTTCCGCGGTCACAAGTCGCCCTCCTTGAGGCAGCATCAGCCAGCTCCAGAAAATATTCATCCCAGGATGGGCGTTGATTCTTCTGACAATTATTAGCCATAATTCTCTCCTTCGCAGTCTAATACCTTTTTTTTTGCAAATTGTGACATCCAACCCCATCAATGCTTGTCCAGGAAGAGGTTGACAATCAGTTTGAATATTGATGGTTGTTCAATTTGATGCAAATGTGAAGCATTGGGAATTACTGCCATCTCCGCATCAGGGAAAGCCATTTGATAGTCCTTAACGGTCTTAACCCCGGCTTCATCCCGGTCGCCGCAGACCAGCAGCACCGGCTGTGTAATACGTTGCAACTCAGGCAACAGGTCCAGGCTTCGTAAGTTTCCGGTGATAGTAAACTCACTGGGCCCCCACATCGTGAGATAAACATCCGTGTTGAGTTTAGCCAGGGCCTCCTGAAGATAATCCGGCCACGGGTCCAGGCGGCAAACGTGCTTATTGTAGTATGCCACCATGGCAACCTGGTAATGCTCGCCATAGTCCGATTCCCTTTCCCCGTGCTCGATGGCTTTGCGGATATTCCCCGGCATCAGGGCAATATTCTCTCTCTGGTCGGCATCCCAACGCGCGGTGCTGAGCAAAGGTCCGCACAGTACCAGTCCCTTCACCCCCGCCGGTCTTTTTTCAAGAAGGTAGGAACAAACCAGCGCCGTACCCCAGGAAAAGCCCATGAGGTAAACTGAACTCAGCCCCAGCTTCCGGCACACCTCGCTCAGTTCATTAACATAGTATTGCAGGGTATAAAACGATCTATCAGGAGCCCTATCGCTTTTGCCGCAGCCAAGCTGGTCGTAAAAATACACCATACGGTCTGAAGCGAAGTCGCTGACTACCTGCGGCATGCTCAAGAACCCGGGACCGCCATGCACAACAAGCAGCGGCACCGTTTTTTTGGCCTCACCATATACCGAGAACCAGATATTATTACCGCTGATGCGGATAAACCCTTCTTTCACTTGATTCATAGACCCTTATCCTTCCGGCTGGAATACCCGGACCTCCGCCTGAGTCATTGTTTGAAAACCAACCCTGTCATAAAGCGGTTTGCCCGCTGGCGTCGCAACGAGGTAAAAAAGGTCCGCTCCCCGCTGGCAGTGATAAGCAATAACATAGTTGAGCAGCGCCCGGCCCGCTCCTTTGCGCCGCTGGTCCGGAGGGGTCGCCATAGCCCAGATACCCACCTTCAAGCCGCTGCGGGTTGTCTGGACTGTACTGACTGTTACTTCGCCTTGCCGGGCAATGAATAGGTCTACTCCCGGGCCTTCAAGAAAGGCCGGACCGAAAGCACGATCAACCGAGACTAAGGGAATGCCAAAGGCGCTGGCTGCCGCTGCGTTTGAGGCCTTGAGGTCACCAGGGTTGTCGACTCGACTGATCTGAAAACTGCTTTCGTCGAATCTGGGATTTTCCGGGCGATACACCATAAAGGGGAAATACCCTTCAAACTTCAGGCGCAGTTCCTGCGCTGCAGCTTTGAGCAAAGGAGCGGCCTCAGGACTAAGCAGTACAAGCATCGGGATTTTTCTTGATTTTGCTACCTGGACGAATTCGCGCATATGCCCTTCTGCATGGGAACCGGCATCAATGATTGCATAGTTTAAATCGGACACCGGCTCTCCACTCAACACCAGTGAAGCGCCGTCCGTTAAACGGGCTTCATAGCCCGGGGCGGCGCGGTAGCACAGAGCCAGGCTTTCGCCGGCCAGGCGATACAGATAAGTGCTGGTTAGCTGTAAAGGCATAGCCACATGTCTTTTCCAAAATAATTTTTCTTAAGTATATTGTTAAGGTACGATTGCAGTCAACACGC
>CAYLVC010000339.1:0-3617 GCA_964387005.1 uncultured Dehalococcoidales bacterium
TTTAACATTATTGGCGTTGATGTTTCCCCGTGGTATAGTGTATGCCTTCCCTTCCAGCAGCCTGGTCAACGGGAGTTTTGAGACTGGGGATTACACCGGATGGACGCTATGGGAAGACAGCGACTATCCCGATGTTCCGGATTCTTACAATTCAGGGACATGGGCAATCGCTTACAGTGGAATGACCATTAATTTTGGTGACTATACCTGGGATTTCTACAATGAAATCATGGCCGAACAGTATTCCGAGGGACTACCCATCACATATACAGCCCCTGACGGCAGCTATCTTGCATATCAATTACAGAGCGGACCAGGAAATCACCGCATGTATCAGGATGTTACGTTCAATCCAGGAGCCACAACTCTGTGCTGGGATATGTCTTATAACAACTGGGCAGGGGAATTTGACCCAGAAGAACAATCTCTCGCCGTACATATACGCGATCTTTCCGACAATATTCTGGAAACACTTTTCATCACAACACAGGGTGTCGACTCCGGAAGCATCCCACTTACCACCTTCTCAAGAGATATCTCAGCCTATGCAGGGACCACGGTACGCCTGGATATTGAGCTGCGTGGACATGATTACTATTTCGATGCTGTTTTTGATAATTTCGGTGAATCAAAAAGCAGCGATCAGATATTTCCCTTAACCGTTAATACGGTATCGGGGCCGGGAAAATCCATAGAGGTAATGAAGTATGTAACCGCCCCGGAAACCCCTTTCTTAGAGTCGCCGGATGAGGCCGTACTAAATATGTACCTGTATGAATACTATTCCTGTCCGTATATTTTCACCTGGGACGGGTCGGATTATCAAAAAGAGAATGACATATACTCAGTGGCACGCGGCAAGGGCAATGAATTCACCGATTATCTCTACCTTCAAAATCAGGTTGAGGCCAAAGACGGGGCTTATTCGTTCGAAATCAGGGAGATACCGGGTGAGCGGTCTCATACGGACCTGTTAAAACTCATGATCATCGATCATCCCGCAGGGGTTGATGTTGGAATAGATTCATCCGGGAAGGCTCATTCCTACCGGAATGTATTCGCGCCGGACTCAGCGGTGGATAAAAGCGGGGCGGACATATCATCTTTTGTAAGCACAAGGGATATGTTAGCCGTGGATATGTACCATGAAGATACCTTATTACTTGATTTCTCGTCTGTAGACATAAGCGCCGGCGCCAAACTTATTTTGAGAGTTGACGGTTTTGAGGGTCCGGCCGGGGGCGAGCCAACCAGAAAAGTTCCTGCCATATTAATACAGACACAGCAGTCCGGAGAATGGGTCACCCGGGAGCAATTCATACCCAAAGAACTGGCAGCCGAGGGTGTTTTTGACGTAAAGGAATTCCTGACAGAGAGCAAGATGATCCGTTTATCATGCATGTCCTGCCTGCCGGAAAAATATCACAGGTTAGACTATATAGCGCTGGATAATACTGAGGATGTTGTTACCCAAAGCATTCTTGCGCCGGAAACCGCTTTATTGAATGGGACAACCCCGGTCCTGAACGAGACCAGCAGTTCGGATGATGTTTATGCTCTGATGGAAGAAGGCGATATCCTGACTATTACCTTCCCTATAACTCCTCCGGAGGGTGAAACACGCAACTTTGTATTGGTATCAGAAGGTTATTATGAAATAGTCGGCCAGACATATTATGTTTATACCTGGGACGGCTCGTCGTGGGTTGAACGGGCAACTATACCTTTCTCAGAAGACGAAGATGAGTCGAAATGGGCGGAAATTGATTTACTGGCCTATTTGCCTGACCCGGACGGTGAATACAAGGTTAAGGTAGAAAACATAATTGAAGGCGAATGGGAATGGGTTGAGGCCGGGATAGACCAGGCATATATGGTTGTGAACGACTATAGCTATGCTCCTTCCTACGCCAAAGAGTCCGACACCATAGATATTCTACATGATATCGCCTACCAAGATTATTATGAATGGGATGCACTGAACAAATGGGCTATAATCAAGTTCGAACCGCATGAGAGCACCGATGTCTGGGGTGTTGTGGTTTCCGATCCTGGTTTAACAGTCACCCTCGACCCGGAAGTGAACTATAATGTACCCGGTGGAACACAGGCTGTATTTACCGAGACAATTACGGTGGCAAATGACAATAATCTGATAGGGCAGACACTTAACGCCACAGTCACATTCTATGCCAATCATTATCCGGAACAGGGGGCTGTGCTGGGAACAGAGGAAATCCATATATATGTTGCTCAAGCTGACCTGGCCATCGAAAAGACCGATAACCCCGACCCGGTGATAGCAGGTACAAGAATGGCTTACGCCGTCACAGTGACCAACAACGGACCGGACGTTACTTCTTTTACGGTTACAGAAACCCTGCCGTCCGGCGTATACCTGGAATCAGTAAATGCCAGCGGGGCGAGTATCTATAAAGTAGACACAGATGAATGGTCCGGCTTCGATCTGGCAAACGGGGAAAGCATTACGCTTGATCTGGAAATGTACGTTGAATCTACCACACCTGCCGGGATGATTGACAATGCTGTCACAGTCAGCGGGAATGCTTACGATCCGGATGATACCAACAACAATGTCACAGAGCAGACCGAGGTGATAACGAGTGCAGACCTGGCAATTGCCAAGACAGAAGACTGCGACCCGGTTATGGTGGGCGCAGACCTCACTTATACTATCGTAGTGAGCAACAATGGTCCGTCAGAGGCAACAGGAATCATTGTAACCGATATTCTTCCGTCAGACGTAGTCTTTAAGACGGCAGATACGCATGGCAAGGGTATTTATAACGCTGATACCGGTATCTGGTCAGGTTTTGATTTAGACCGCGGACATAACGCTACTCTTACGTTGCTGGTCAGGGTTCAAACAGTTCGATTTCTTGATACTGTAATTACCAACACGGCCATGGTAACATCCTCCACGAATGATCCTGACCCAACCAATAACACCGTTAGTCAAAGCACAAATGTAACAGGAACAAAGAGTGTTGGCGGTGAACTCGATCAGGTAAATAAATTAACTCTGATGATCCCCTGCCTGGCACTGGTTTTATTTATGACAACTACAGGAGTTGTTCTCAGACTAAAACGCCGAAAAGAAGACTAATTTCAGATAATACAGCGTAGATTTGCTATAGCCCCGGCGCGTCCAGGATAAACGACGCCGGGGCTGATTTTTACAGCTGACAAATATACAAACAGCCGGCTGCAGGTAACAATTTCAGTCAGGGCTTTAATATTTCAATCAACGCCTTATTCTACTCGAACATGATCAGGTTGCGGAGGGCCTGTCCTTTATCCAGGGACTCAACCGCCTCGTTGATCCTGTCCAGGGGGTAGCGGGCTGTGATGAGCTCATCCAGCTTCAACTGGCCGGCCTGATAGAGGGCAACCAGGTTGGGGATATCTACGCTGGGCCTGATCGATCCGCCGCCGCTGCCGGTCAGCACCCTTTCTCCCATGATCAGTTCGAAGGGCGTGAAGGCAGCCAGGTTGCCCTGGGCCAGACCGATTACTACCGTCATGCCGCGCGGCCCGCACATATTGAAGCCCTGCTTGATGGCGTCCACGCTGCCTACGGTAATGAAGGCGAAGTC
>CAYLVC010000340.1:0-3582 GCA_964387005.1 uncultured Dehalococcoidales bacterium
TTGGAGATAGTTCAGGAGTTTGCGAGGTTTCAACCTCGCCCATTAGCGCAAACAGAGTGAAGTGCGCTGTCAATGCTGAAACTGTTTTGGCCCCGGTGTCAACCGTACTGGGCAAAGCCAGCCATTCCGATCCATTCCAGAAGGCTATATATAAAGTGTTTTCTATGATTCCCCGGGGCAGTTCAACTGTTTTATAGTTGATTACCAGCGTTATCTCCGGATCAAATGTTGCACCGCTGGGTCCAAGATCATATGCCAGTACAATTGTGTTTGATGAAGGCGGCAATGACGAAAGCTCCGGTGCGATGCATTTTATCGTTGTTAAAGGCCGGCTGATGTCATCCAGCAGCCGCGTACCTGAACGAATTACCAGGGTTAGTCTTCCGTCCCGGGTAGTAATCCTGCCGGCATTCCACGTTCGACCGAAAGGGTCCACCAGAATTGCACTACTGGTAAGGCCGGCGGTTTCATCCAGTATCAGGGGAAACAATGTGCTTCCGCCACCGCCGCCTGAAGTCCTGGTACTGAAGGAATATTCCTCTGAGACAGCTATAAAATCCAGGTTATTTACCCGGGCCACCGATTTTACCCTGTAGTAGTAGGTGGCAGACGGGGACAGCCCGGTCAACAGGAGAGTATGCCAGGTTACCAGGGCATTACTTTCTTCTACCCGGTAGGCATAGTCCTCCAGGTTGTTCCGCGAAACCCTGTCATAGAACAACTGCGACGTGGCATTGCCATTGGTCTCCCATGACACGGCAGCGGAAGAGACGCCAATATCCGAGACAGCGACATTTGAGATAGCCAGCCCAACGCTGAAGCTGCCGGGTAAGTCGCCCTGGGCAACCGCTGCCATCGGCAGTGAAACACACACCACCAATATGACCAGGACGAATCCCGTCATAGTCCGAAAAGCCCGCATATTTTGTTATCTCCGCATATTCTTGAAAAACCAGGCGCCAAGGCCGCCAATCACCAGGACTGCGGCTATTATGCCTCCGATCAGGAACATATTTACCGATTGGGTTGAACTACCGCCGTTTCCATTTACCTTCTCATCAACATCTGCCTGTTGAGCCGTCTGGGGACCTGTCGAATCCGCTGTACCGCCGGTCTTCACCACGGCTTTCCCCGTGCCGCTTACTTCAAGGTTTTTCAGCAGGCTGTCAGCGTAGTGCTTTCCATTTACGTTCAGTTTCAGCTTGAAGTCATAAATACCATCCGCCCAGCCGTCAACTGGCAGATAGTTGTAATTCAGCCCTGCCCGCCCGGTTTCCAGAGGGCTGAGAGTGGCCAGGAGCACCTCTGACGAGGACAAACCGCCATAGCTGACCTGGAGAAACACTTCACCCTTCTCAATCCGCTGGTAAAGGTTCTTTATGGTATAAACAATCTGTATGAAGGCCAGTTTACCATCATTTTTTCGATAGTTGGGGACAATGTCAAAACCCTCAAAGTAGATCGTGGCCCCTGATAAAATGACCTTCTTGTTGTCTCCGGCGGCAACAACCAGTTCTTGTTCTGCCAGCAGGTTGCCCCCTACAAAACTGGCCGCCATGAAGGTACCGGGAGCAACTTTGACCTGGAGTGTCCCATTATCGCTGTAAGCCACCTCATGCCGTTTACCATCAATCAACCTGTACAATCGGACAACGGCGGCAACAGGTTGATTGTCCGGGCTCATTGCCTGTATATCAACATGACCGGACTCACCAGTCACAATCAGGCTGGCTTGTTGACTGGCGGCTCCAGCCAACTGGATGCCGCTGACATTTTCCTTGTAAGGTTCCGCCATAACACTTATCTCGTACTGACCCGGTGCCGCGTCATTGCCTACTTCAATTCCTATTTGCACCTGCATTTGCCCGGCAGGCGGCAGCGTAAAATCTTCCCTGGACAGGACCAGGCGCACACCGTACGGCGCCTGTCCCGCCATTCTTATGTTGACCTTTTCACTGCTGTTATTGAAAACAACGACGTAGACATCAGGCCCGCTTACAGAAGACCCCTGAGGAATTTCAAAGGCCTGCTGGTAAAAGCTGCCGGACATTGCTATGCCCCCTTCCGCCCTGGCAGGAACAGCGATCAGAAAAAGCGCCAGCAGGCATAAAGCTACCAATGGGCTGTGATAGGTGCTCCTACTCAGCAGTCCTGGAAACCGTTTCATGTTAAGTCCCTCCTGACTAGCGATTGACGATGGTGTAAGTGATCGTGCCAGTATACAAATCAACGGCAAAATCCCAGGCAATTTTGAGCCAGAATGTGCCTGTATTAATTTGTTCTCCTGCTTCAGTGGTCTGCGCTCCATCGCGGCAGTTTACACCGGTTGTATTGAGTAAATAGGATGAACCGAATACATCCGAGGGATATCCCCGCAGCGCAAACTCATTGGTATTGACACAGGCCCCACTGGGGTCCAGGGTGGCGGTATATTGGGTACCCTGCCAGGTTGCGGATGATTTCACAAGGCTGGAATAATCACCATTGGTGATAAACTTCACCGAGATGCCGGTAACCTCGTTAATATTGTCAGCAAAACCGCTTCCCAGCGCCACCTCACCAAAGTCAACATCACCTGCCAGTATGGTTGACTCGCCATACCAGTTGACCAACTTGCCATAAAGGTACTTTCCATCGGAATAGTCGGCACTGTCTGTAGCACGGGCATGCATGTCCCATACACTGGCTCCCATAGTTTCTGTAGCCACCTTGCCCAGTTTGATGGCGAATATCCAGTCCCCGCTGCTGGCGGTCATGGTGGGTATAACGCTGCTGGCTGATTCCACAGCCCAGGTTGTGCCGCTGCCGGCGTTTACCGCCCAGGCATTTCCGACTTTCATCCAGGTGAAAATGGCTGCCGTCTTCTCATTACCAGTGGTTATGGTAGTCTCCAGGGGATGAGAAGCAGTGACATCATAATATACCTTGAGCGTGACTTCCTTGATCTCGTTAAGAGTGTTGGCATCTGTTACTGAAACCTTGACATAATACAGAACCTGGGGAGTCATGGCGGCAGCCACCGTAGTACAGCCTGCATCGGAATATACCTGTACATCAGTAACGCTGGGAGCTACGCCGCCAACTGAAAACGAACCCGTAGAATCACCCGAAGTATTGGCTATGATAGCCGTGGCCGGCAAGAATGCCAGTGCTAAAACCAGTACCATCAAGATAGAAATCAACCTTAACATTTTATTCTCCTTTTTTATTCTATATTTACTGTTCAGTCCAAAATCGTATTCAGCTTGTTTTTTAATCAAATATATACCCACCTCCCTATTCCGGTATTCCTGTACGTTCTCCTTACCATTCCGCTTCTCCTTTTTTATCAGTATTTGAAAATATCCCTTTTACTCCGCTGCTGTCACGGCAGATCTGCGGTCCAAACTTATCAACTATTAAATATTCCAAATTCATGATTCATCGCCTCATGGGGCAATCCTGAAATAAATCGTTCCGCTGTATTCATCCGGCAGTATACCCGTACCTACCCTGAGCCAGAGCGTGCTGGAATTGGTGGTGGTACCGCTCTCACCAGTCTGGGTGCCCTCTCCTATCGTGGTGTAGCCGGAGCTGTTAACC
>CAYLVC010000341.1:0-3571 GCA_964387005.1 uncultured Dehalococcoidales bacterium
GGCCAGGGCAGCACCTTCCTGGTAAGTCTACCCATAAAAGCAAAAACTGATAAAGCTTTATCCGGTGGCGATCTACCAAATACCGGATAGACCGCTTTTTTGTTCCATAAGGCCGACCGTTGATCGGCTGAAGAAACTGGCATATAATACCTGATCAGACAACATATTTTGCCATGGAGGCAGCTGATGAAAGACCCGGCCGAAGCATCCCGCAGGCTGTATTATCTTGATTGGATCAGAGTCCTGTCTATGGCGGGCATTTTTTTCTTTCATAATGCCAGGTTCTATGATGCGTTTTCAGATTGGCATGTTAAAAATGCCTCAACCAATATGGCTGCTTCTTATACAATCGCCTTTATGAGCCAGTGGATTATGCCGTTATTCTTTCTCATTGCCGGAGCCGGGACATATTATGCCTTAAAATCGAGGAGTCCCGGTCATTACATCCGGGAAAGAACATCACGCCTTTTGGTTCCCTTTGTGTTTGGCATGCTGGTAATCGTGGTGCCGCAAGCCTATTTCCAGGCTGTCAGCCACGGAGAGCAGCTGGGGCAATATAACCTTTTTCAAATATACTGGCTGTATCTTCAAAATCTTCCCAATCTGGAAACTTTTCACCTGTGGTTTCTGGCCGACCTCTTCATTTTCTCTATAGTGGCTGTCCCGCTGATTTTCCCAATGGGAAAATCAGGCAAAAGCATCATTACCAGACTGGCGTCTTTTTTGGATAAGCCCTGGGTGCTTCTGCCATTGCTTTTTATTTCAATAACCGCGGTGAATGTGTTAGTTTACCCGGATGGCTATTGGGGTTATCGCAATGGCGGGTGGAATATTGTGGCGTATCTGTTATTCTTCATCTTCGGATATCTCATCTTCGCTAACTCGCATATCATCGAGATAGCTAGAAAACTGCGGTGGATTACACTGTGTGCCGGTATCGGTGCATTGTTATGCATCATTATATTCTTTATGGATGAACTGGCAGATCCGGTCAAGTATTTTGGCAATATAACCTTTGTTTTCGCCTCGCTGCTGCAAGCACTGAATACCTGGGGATGGCTCTTAGCCATATTGGGGTTAGGAAGTCATTTTCTGAACAGGAATAACAGATTTCTGGCGTATGCCAATGAAGCAGTGCTCCCATTTTACATATTGCATCAGACCGTTATTATCATTATCGGTTACTATATAGTTCAATGGAATACCGGTATCGGGCTAAAATACTTTGCTATCAGCACCACTTCTTTTTTGAGCATCATGCTGATATACGAAACCCTGGTCAGGAGAACGAACGCACTGCGTTTTCTGTTTGGCATGAGGCTTCTAAGAAGGCCTCAAAGAAAGTCTTGACCAGTGCTCCTTCTTCGATCACGGCTGATATACGGGGGTCTTCCGCCGCCGCTCCGATGGCCTCCTCACCACCCATTGAGAGCCCGATAACGCCAATACGCCGGGCATCCACATCCCCTTGCTTTTCCAGAAAAGAGACCGCTCCTTTGATATCGAGACTGCCGTACCAGCCGAAATCCATTGCCCGCCCGCTGCTAATCCCGTGTCCCCTCGCATCAGTTAAAAGGGCACCGTAGCCATGTCCGGCCAGCACCGCCGCCTGAGGCAAAACACCCGAACAAGTTGAACCTGAGGCGTGGCGGAGTACTACGGCGGAATGATTGGAGGTTGGTATATACCAACCTCCCAGTTCGATTCCGTCAGAGGAGGTAAAGCGGACCTGTTGCGCTGCCATCATCAGGTAGGAAAAGCCAAAAAAACCCCCCACAGTCAGAGCCATAATGCCAAAAATGATGGAAATCAGGCCTCCCGGCCCGCGCTGGCGCACTGTGAGCACTATTGCCGCAGCGTCAGTCCCCAGACCGTCAGGCAAAATACTAAAAAGCGTGAGTCTGTTGCAAGCTGCGATATTGCCCGGCAGGAGCCATTTTGGTTTTTCGTCATGGTTAGTCTCCTCAAATTGAAATCATCTGATTCCGGGTTAAACTGTCTTGAAAATATCAACGGGGCCAGTCAAATTTCTACAATTACGCACGAAAAGAATCCAGTGAGGCCGGTTGAATTGACAAACTATTTGAAATGACTGACCATTATAGAGGAAGATACAAGACGCTTAACCGTGAGACCCCGTGAATAAAATATCAGGAGAAATAAATGTCAGCGAAAAACTATTCTGCACCACCTCCCATGACCATCGACACAAAAAAGCAGTATACAGCCACCCTGAAAACCGACCGCGGCGACCTGGTGCTGGAGCTTTTCACCGCCGATGCTCCCAAAACGGTGAACAACTTTGTCTTTCTGGTAAAAGAAGGGTACTATGACAATACTACTTTTCACCGTGTTATTGGGGACTTTATGGCTCAGTGCGGAGATCCGACGGGCACCGGACGGGGTGACCCGGGATACCGTTTTGCAGATGAGAAAAATAACCGCAAACATGAGACGGGAACCCTGTCAATGGCCAATGCGGGCCCCAATACCAATGGCAGTCAGTTCTTTATCACCCATTGTCCTCAGCCCCACCTCAATGGCAAACATACGGTCTTCGGTCAATTAAAAGACCCGAAAAAAGGAATGGAAGTACTGCTGAAGATAAAGCAGGGTGACAAGATAATAAAAGCCACGATTGAAGAACAATAGCCGCATAATGATCCAACTGTTTCAACTGTGACGAATCGAGCGGTCAGCACTAACCGCCTGCGAAAACACTCATGCCTCTGTTGGCTGGAAAGGCTTCCTCTTGCTCTGGATATCTCCTCTGCAAGGGGAAGCCTTGAAAAGAATTCCACTCAGTGCCAGATATTTATTTCAGGGCTTTATTGCCTGAAATTACATATAATAATATAGTAATACCTGTGACGGACTTGACCGGTAAATGGCCGTCAGTAGACTTCCGGGTTGAGCGCAGGACATATTTTGCACCTGAAACATATGCAAAGAGATACAGGTCTTTCATCTTTTTCCAAATGACTATATAGCCCGATTTTTGCCAGCGTAAATTATCTGCCAGGAGTTTAAGTGGTAATAGATTTGGCAACCAGGGCCATCAGAAGAATTGTCACGGGAAAAGAGCAGAAATTTGTTTTCAATGAAATAGAAAAAATTGCTATCGGTCCTCTCGGTAAGATTGATTTATATCTTCATATACCTTTTTGTCAAAGCCTGTGTCCTTATTGTCCTTATAACCGGATTAAGTATGACAAGTGTCTGGTTGGTCCGTACACCAGGGCGGTGTTGGAGGAGATAGAGCAATATTATTTAGAGTTAGGGAATGTTGAAGTCGGGTCTATATATATTGGCGGCGGCACTCCGACGCTTTTGGTTGATGAACTGGGAGTAATTATTGAATCCATACGTAACAAATTTAGAGTAACCGGCGATATTTGCATTGAGACCAGCCCGAGCAGCCTGAACGAAGACATTGTAAGAAAACTTAAGAGCTTTGGAACAGGTATGATCAGTCTTGGAATACAGAGCTTCAACAACGAATGTTTGAAAGCCCTCGGTCGAAACTATGATTCGGCGATGGCTCATTCAGCTCTGGATCTTGTTCTTTCTT
>CAYLVC010000342.1:0-3569 GCA_964387005.1 uncultured Dehalococcoidales bacterium
GTTCACTTAACGACCGCTTTATTGCGGCAAAACTTAGCGACACACGGATAGATGGTTGTTCCAAATGGTTTGATGTAAGGGCATTCGGCCAGGTCTTTGCATTCAAGAAGAAAGTTGAGAAGAAGGCAAAGAAAGAGGAGTTACAAGAAGCAGATTCTATAGAAGAGAAAACTCCGGAGGATAACGTTGACGCAGTTTCCGTTGGTATCCGCGGTCCCGTGACCATCCAAAGTGCATTCAGTGTGGAGTCTATCATACCGGACAGTATGCAAATCGTCAAGAGCGTTAATCTCGAAACCAACAAAAAAGAACCTGACAAGAAAGGTTCTGACACGATGGGTATGAAACATCGTGTTGTCAAGGGTATATATGTCTCTTTTGGTGCCATCAATACACAGCTTGCACAAAAGACCGTTTTTTCCCATGATGATGCCGAGAAAATCAAACTTGCTTTAAGATCATTGTTCGTTAACGATGTTTCTTCTGCCAGACCGGAAGGCAGTATGAAAGTAATGAAGGTGATCTGGTGGGAGCACAATAGTCCAAACGGACAGTATTCCTCCGCTAGGGTTCATAATTCTTTGAAAGTAAAAAATGACGGTACCTATGATATTGATCATCTTGCAGGACTCAAGCCGGAAGAACTTGACGAGATGGAAGGGACTGAATTACAACCGACGTAAGCAGCAGAATGTCCACATAAAAAGGAATAACATAAGTACACCGAAGATAAACTGTTTTAGATATCGCTACGCTGAGCTTGTAGTTCTAGGAGGTATCTTTGTTATGCCCGATAAAAATGATTTGCCCCGCATCATCCCGCCCCATGGCGGGTACCAAAACCTGATGTCATACCAGATGGCGGAAATTGTTTTTGATGCCACCACGAATTTTTGTAACCGCTTTGTCAGCCTTCGCTCCCGCACCTACGATCAGATGGTGCAGGCGGCGCGCAGCGGCAAGCAGAATATCGCCGAAGGCTGCATGGCTTCAGGTACCTCCAAAAAGACCGAAATCTATCTCATCGGCGTAGCACGGGCCAGCCTTGAAGAGCTGCTGCTGGATTACCAGGATTTTTTACGCCTTCAAAAACTCCCGGTTTGGCCTAAAGATCATCCTGAAGTTAAAAAAATCAGGGCTTTAAGCCGGTCCCCCGATAGGTCATACAGGACTTATATCGAAGCCGATACTGCGGAAACATGCGCCAACACCATCATATGCCTGATCCACCAGACCAGCTACCTTCTGGACTGGCAGCTGCGCTCGCTTGAAAAAAAGTTCCTCCAGGAAGGAGGATTCACGGAAAGGTTGTACCATGCCCGCTCGGAGTATCGCAGGAGGAAAGAAACTGCATGACCTTTTCCGAGGACGAACTTCTCCCCATCTCCGCCCTCCAGCACCTGGCCTTTTGCCCCAGGCAGTGGGCGCTTATCCACATGGAGGGTATCTGGAGCGATAACCGTCTGACTGCCGAAGGCATAATTATGCACGATAAGGCTCATGACGAGAATGGTTCGGATTCCAGGGGCGATCTGCGTATTGCCCGCGGTCTCAGGCTACGGTCGCTCCGGCTGGGACTGGTCGGTCAGGCTGATGTGGTGGAATTCCATAAGACCACCGGTGCCGGCATATTCCTTTCAGGCGTCACCGGTCTCTGGCAACCCGTTATCATTGAGTACAAGCACGGGCATCCCAAGATCGGTCATGAAGACGAAGTCCAGATTTGCGCCCAGGCCCTTTGCCTCGAAGAAATGCTGGGCGCATCTTTGCCCGTATCCGCTTTTTTCTACGGACAGCCAAGACGTCGTTGCGATGTCGCTCTCACAACTGAGCTTCGGCAGGAAACAGAGGCTCTGGTATCGAAACTGCACGAGCTTAGCCGGTCAGGTGAAACACCCCCCGCCGATTTTTCATCGCGCTGTCATAGCTGCTCCCTGGAAAATACCTGTCTTCCCAAAATAACCCGGGGACGAAAGAGCGTGCAAGGCTATATTCAGCGAAACCTTGCTCCAACGGAGGAAATGCCGTGAAACGCATGCTCAACACCCTTTATGTCACCACTCAGGGCTCATACCTTCATCGTGAAGGAGAGACTGTTGAGGTCACTGTTGACGGCGAAGTCAAGCTCAGGGTGCCTGTTCATACCTTGCAGGGTATTGTCTGTTTCGGACAGGTATCCGTAAGCCCTTTCCTTTTGGGACTATGTGCGGAAAGACAGGTTATGGTCTCTTTCCTCAGCAGGAACGGCCGCTTTTTAGCCAGGGTCGAAGGCCCTGTTTCCGGCAATGTGCTCTTGAGAAGAGAACAGTACCGCCGCGCCGATGATCTTGAAATGGCGGCTGCAATTGCCAAACCCGTTGTCACTGCCAAAGTGAATAATTGCAGGGTGGTCCTTCAGCGTCTTCTGCGTGAACACCCGGATTGTACCGGAGCGCTTGAGTTAGCCGGGTCTATCGACCACCTTTCGGCTGTTCTCAAGACCATGGATAATGAAATTGCCCTGGATAGCCTTCGCGGCCTGGAGGGCGAGGCCGCACGCAGCTATTTTGCTGTCTTTAATCATCTGATAATCGTTCAGAAAGATGATTTCTTCTTCCAGGAACGCAACCGCCGTCCCCCTCTGGATAACGTCAACGCCCTTTTGTCTTTCCTCTATACCCTTCTGGCTCACGATGTTACTTCAGCCCTGGAGACCGTTGGGTTGGACCCTGCGGTAGGTTTTTTACACCGCGACCGTCCCGGCCGCCCCGGACTGGCCCTGGATATTATGGAAGAGTTTCGTCCCTACCTGGCTGACAGACTGGCGCTTTCGCTGGTGAACCTTAAACAGGTCTCCGGTAAAGGTTTTACCAAAACCGAAACCGGGGCAGTGAAAATGAATGACGAAACTCGTAAAGCGGTGATCGTGGCTTATCAGAACCGCAAGCAGGAGGAGATTACCCACCCTTTTTTAAACGAAAAAATCACCATAGGTCTTTTACCCTTTACCCAGGCTTTGCTGCTTTCACGTTATTTGCGCGGCGATCTGGACGGGTATCCTCCCTTCCTGTGGCGCTGATTGCTGGATTGTTTTGTTGTACTTTAACAACTGAATGCTCAAAATGAGGTGCGATTATGCTGGTGCTGGTTACCTATGACGTTCGGACGGAAACCAAGGAAGGCCAAAAACGACTTCGCAATGTAGCTAAGGTTTGCGAAAGCTACGGGCAGCGAGTTCAGTTTTCGGTCTTTGAATGCCTGCTTGATCCGGAACAATGGGTCAGGGTGAAAAACAGGTTGATTGATCAGATAAAGGCTGATGAGGATAGTTTGAGGTTTTATTTTTTAGGGAAAAACTGGAAAACAAGAGTAGAGCATGTTGGGGCTAAAACAGCCTATGACCCTGAAGGACCCTTACTGGCCTGAAAAATGCGTACCCCGAGCTAACAGGTTTTACGCAGGAGGTAAGCGAGCTTCAAAATGAGGTATTTTCCTTTGCAATTTTACATAACATATGGGAATCAGTGGGACTAAGCGAAACTAAAACAGGAAAATATACGGTCGCCCCCCGCACGGGGGCGTGGATTGAA
>CAYLVC010000343.1:0-3567 GCA_964387005.1 uncultured Dehalococcoidales bacterium
CGCGCTGTAATATGACCGGACTCAACGGCATCCACCATTACCCCGGGCTTCTTACAATCTCCCACAGAATATATTTCAGCCGCTTTGCCCTTCAGGCTATCAGCCAGTGTCGGACTGGGCGCTAAGGGTAAAGCCAGGATGATATTATCGGCTTTCAGGGTCTTCTTGATTCCATAACCGGTGGTGATAGTCAGCCCCTGGTCGGTAATTTCATGATATTTCACATTCATCAGTATCTTCACGCCATGTGAGTAATTGTAAAGCAGCAGTCTGGGCAGAACAAAACCAGGCAAATTGAGTCCCAGGCTTTCTTCCGGGCCTTCATCTACGATTGTTACATCCCTGCCCCGCTGTACCAGAAATTCTGCCAGCTGAACGCCCTGTATCTGTCCGCCCATGATGACCACTTTTTGGCCAACCGGCATGTAATATTTAGTCAGCGCTCTTAAAGTGAATGGCGGAATGAACCTCAAACCGGTCTCGAGCGTCCTGTGCAAATGGGCATTGCTGATTACTTTGGGGTTATCGATTCCCGGGATATTGGGGATGGCAGCAGTACCTCCGGTCGCGACGATTACCACATCCTGTTTGGTCTTTTCAATGAGCTCGGCTGTAACCTCCTGCCCCAACCTGATTTTAACACCCAGCTTGACCATCTGGCCGGAGAGATAATTCACATAGTCTAGTATTTTCTCATGCGGTCCTTTAACCATCGCTGCCAGAGGCATCAGTCCACCTAACCGGGATGATTTTTCATAAAGCGTTACCTGATGCCCTCTTAGAGCTGCTACCCGGGCGGCCTCCAGACCGGAAGGCCCGCCTCCTGCCACCAGTACGTTTTTCTTCCTGGTTGCCGGTTAAGGATAGTATCCTTCGGGCATCTCCGGGCCATCGGTGCGGGTAGAAGCGGCATTGACCCGGCAGCGTGACTGCGGGAAGCAGGTAATACAGTAAGTGCAGGGTCTAACATCATCCAGTTTTCCGGCAGCGATTTTATTCGGCAAATCCGGATCAGCCGTTAACGGCCGGGTCATTCCGAGAAAATCAATTTTACCTTCGCGGATGGCATTTTCTCCCATCTCAGGATGAAGCCTGGGGTCCATGCTTCCAACAGCCATCACCGGGATCTTGACCGCCTTTTTAATAATACCCGCAATTTCGACGAATCCTCCGGCCCCTTCATAATCAGTGACAAATTCGGGCATGAATTTGCTGATATCAATTGGTCGTCCGAAGCCGGTATCCGGTTCTCCAAACATATAGTATTTTTCCGGGAAAAATCCGTTGATATGGTTGCCGATAGGCTGAGTGCGAATATGCAGCAGATCGGCGCCGGCATTTTCGAAGATTTTGGCGAACGCGGCTGCTTCTTCAATGCTGGTGCAATTAGCGTTATCACCGAGATCCAGAACATTGATTTCGAGACCATTCATTAAGACCGAGACCGGAAAGTCCGCTCCGCAGTGCTTCTTGATCCCCTGAATCAACTCTACAACTATGCGTGCACGGTTCTCCAGGTTCTGTGGACCGTATTCATCAGTCCGTTTGTTCCAGAACCGTGAGAGGAAGGATGGGAACAGATGACTGCAAGCACAGTTCAACTCGCAGCCGTCATAGCCTGCTTTCAGGGCTCGTTCCGCCGCATTGACCACCAGCTCAACCACATCCCTGACTTCCTGTGTACTTAAAGCCCTGGGTAAAGCATTATTCATATCCAGTTTGGAAGGATAGTAAAAAGCTGAAGCTGAAACGGTCACCGGAAGCGGCAGGAGGGGACGAAAATCATAAAACTGAACGAAGGTCGGACACCCGTGCTTGTGCATCCTTTCGACGATTTTACTCTCCCTCTCAATATATTTGTCATCATACAAAGGCCGGCCGATGGTCTTGGAATGCGGGGCTGAGATTTCCAGAATCTGTAGTCCGATGCCACCTCTGGCAATGGATTCATAATAGGCTACTCCTTCCGGGCGGATAGCATCTTTCAACATATCGTACAAAATCCAGCCGTAAGCAGCGGTCTTGATCATGCGATTCCGAGTTTTGACTATCCCGATGTATGCCGGTTCCAGCAGTTTTTCAAACCTTTTTTGTTCAGCCATTTCCATCTTCCTTTTTGTTGTTCCTGTTTTCCCGGTTCCGTAATATAGAGGTGCAGACCATATCGGGTGCAAAGTACTCGCACATCTTCTTTACTATCCTGAAATATTGGGCATAAGCATTGTATGCATCGAAGTACTCGATTATTAAAGCCGGCTGGCTGAATCTGCCGTTGACGGCCTGGGTGAGTTTCCCTGAAATTGAGAAGATCACATGGTTAGTCGCCCGGAAAGTATCCCGGGAGGTCTCTGTTGGGAAACCGGTCACGCTTTAGCTGAATCCCGGGAAGCTATATCAGATAATCCGGCCTTTCTGAATTTCATCATACCGGACCAGAGAAACCAAAAATCATTAACGTAGTATTTCGTCACCTCTGTACTGAGCCTGGAATTATGGATATTTGCCAGAAAAGCTGGAGTGCGCTTATTAAGTATTTCATAAGGACGCAAGTAGTTATGGTGCACCTGCCACCCATAATTCACGCGCCGGGCGCTGCCCGGATATTTGGATCGTTTTATAATGACGGTCCGGGCATTGAGACTTGAACGAAATTGTTTCAGTAATTGAACGCCGGCGGCGTTCATAAGACTCTTTTGAACAACCCGTTGGGACTCTCCTTTGTATTCCATTTTCAGTTCTTCAATCCAGGTTATTGGCCCATCAGAAAATACCACCCTGGGAAGCTGGCCGGCTCTTTCCACTGCTTGAGACAAAGTTATGCGGGCATCATTTTGGTTCAATATACTGGATACATGTGAAGCCAGGGAAAAACGGGTTTTGACATCGAATATGTCCCATATCCATATACGCTCATTACCTGTCGTAAGGGCAGAGACCAGCGCGATCCAAACCTTGCCTACCTGGGGCTTATCCTTTTTTGAATCCTCTATGGCTTTTTGTGTAAATCTCTCCCTCCATTCATAAAACGTACTATCCGATGGATAGCCATTATATTTTTGTCGGAGATTCTGGCATATGAGTCTTAAGCCTATTCCCTCATAATACGTACTTATCGCATAAGCAATCTGCTCTTTGGGAGTCCTCATCCTGGGTGCAGCTTTGTTGTCGACGAACTTGCGGTGGCAATTTTTACACTTCCAGCACTGTACCCCTTTGCTATAGCCGTACTTTATCGGTTTAGATGCCCCACAAAATTTACAATTGACTATTTCATACTGGTTCGAGTCACACGCCGGCCTGGAGCCTTCTCCGGATACCCCGGTAAGCTCGTCCAAATTATCAGAATTTTGCCTGTTTTCCATTATGTGTTCCTTAAGGACGGCCTGAATGGTTATTCTTTTACGTATGGTTTACATTATACCAATATTTTCTTTGGCAAGTCACCAATTTCAACCGGGGACTGGAAACACCATTAACCGGGGAAAAATACCCCTATTTTTTATTGACTGGCTGTCAGGCAAAAGTCTATACTTTTATATAAATCAGCCTGATCGCATAGGTTATTCT
>CAYLVC010000344.1:0-3560 GCA_964387005.1 uncultured Dehalococcoidales bacterium
CCAGCGGAGGTTCTGGTTCCAGCGGAGGTTCTGGTTCCAGCGGAGGTTCTGGTTCAAGTGGTGGGTCTGGTTCGAGTGGAGGTTCAGGTTCAGGCGGCCGTCGTTGATTCGCGTCAAGACAATTATTATTTGGGGTTTTATTGTGTAACGAAATCCTTGTTTTATCTTTAAGCATTTGTGTAACAGAATATTCAGGATGCAAGCCTGATGTACTATTGATTGATCAATGGACGTATCGGTTAAATTTAATTGAAATAAAAGGAGATAATGAAAATGAAAAGAACGATTCTGGTTATATTGATGGCGATTATGCTGGTGCTGGCATTAGCTATACCTGCTATGGCTGGTGGAGATAAGGTTCGCGGGGAAAACGGAGTGGGAGGGGTTAACCAGGTGCAGGTACAGGATCCTCCTCCTTTCCAGCTATAATGCTGACTCACCGAAAATTTTGAGTCCAAACGAACATGTGATATTAAATAAACAACCTCCCATCAGAACGGGAGGTTGTTTATTAATAATTGTTCTCGTGGGGCTAAATATCTTCCTTAAAGTAGCAATGAAAATCGGGAGGCAGGCGGTGATAGTCGATATCCCTGATTGCCTCTGAATAATCGCGGGAATTATATGTATTCCAGAAAAGTACGACTTTTTCTTTTAAACTTGCTTCTTTAGCATCTTCAACAATCCCAGCCATGGCCTTCCCTGTATATGTCCCCTCGAGTTTTATCTCGCCATACTTCTCCGCTATAGCCATCGCTTTGCTGGCTTCCTCAGTACACAGAGCATATTGCCTGCCGAAAAAATCGTGTCTGATATCCAGGTCTTTCTCCTTAACATTTATCCTGGGAAAAGACGAGTCCAGAGAGGAGAGAAGCTCGTTTGTGCCTCGAATGAGATTAACCAGTCTTTTGCTGTTCACAATACTATGATTGTTAACCCTGATTGCAACAACTCTCGCTTTACACATGGCCGCTTTAAAGCCCAGTATTAGTCCGGCTGCTGTGCCCATGGAACCGCATGCAACATACACCAGATCAGGTTCGGGTATTTCTCCCCTCAGTATTTGCCCCTTTATTTCAAAAGCAGCATTTACGAAACCGGCAGCACCAGCAGGTGAAGATCCGCCCAGGGGTATCACCCGTGGGAATTGACCTGAAATAAGTCTATGCCTGATCATCTGATAAATGACCGGAGGATTCGCCTGCCAGGGAAATGATGGTCTGTTCGGAATCAGGTGGAGTTCCGCTCCGATTCGATAGCTCATCAGCAGGTTGGCGCGGACATAATGGGCATTGGGCTGATGTACCAGCATTGAAATGCTCTTTAGTCCTGATTGCCTGGCATAAACAGCGGTAGCCAAAGCATGGTTTGACCCTGCGGCGCCAAAGGTTAAAACCTCCTTCTTGCGGTTACGTAAAACATCGCCCAGTAGAAATTCCAGTTTGCGGACTTTGTTCCCTCCGTACACCTTTCCGGTCAGGTCGTCCCTCTTGATGTACAGATTATCAATGCCGATTTGTTTACCAAGCGTATTACACCGCTGTACAGGAGTGGGAAATTCCCCCAGGGGAATCCAGGGGAGTTTTTGCTCCAGTGTCGGGTATTGTTCGAAAAGCGGTATCAAATATATTTTCCTTTTAGGAGTTGAACAAGAACTGATTTGTAATTTCAGTTCCAATGTAACACAATTAACAGCAGGATTACAGCAAGGAGAAACAATATGAAATGCCCAAAGTGCGGCCATGAAGACATTAAAATATTCACCATAGGCAACACCCTTTATTGCAGATGTAAAAAATGCGACTATGCCTGGAAAAAAGATATGTAAAAAGTGACTGGCGTTGACAATGACACGGGTTACTTCCCGCAGTAACAAAAATTATCCAGTTTCATAACTTTGGCTGCCCCGTCTATGGTAATCCCGTAGAAAATCACCGGTTTAACGGTTAGAAAATCGTCAATAGTATTGTTTACAATGGTGCTGCCGGTAACCACTTTAAGGTCACACCATTCAATATGCTCCCTGGTCTTTTCGGGACTCTGGATTGTAATCCAGAATTTGGTTGAATTGATATTGGCTTTATCCATATCGGTTACTTTTATCTCGAAGCTTTTGCCCAGAGAGTCAACCATGCGGGGTTGCAGCCCTCCCATGGCAATCCTGGGATGACCGTATTTTTTTAGATGGCCACGAAATACCCCTCAACTTGCTGGGGGATCAAAGTGGCCTAGCCCGAAGGGCTATAAATATACCCTTGCTAAACTATTATTCCGGCAATTAAATAGGAATCATTCCTTCATGCATCGAGCCTGAATATCAATATCATGCATCATTTTTAGTTGCCGTAATAATAATACGAATATTGTTATAACAGACAGCATGGGAATAAAGAGTTCAAAGCATGCGTTCTACGATCTTAAGTATCATGTAGTCTGGGTACCCCAATATAGGAAATACATCTTCGACAGTGAGATGCGTGGATTTGTGAAAGAGGTATTTCAACAAATAGCCGATGAATATGAATTCAGCATAGACACCATGGAAGTGATGGAAGATCATGTGCACATATTTGTTGAAGCACTACCCAGGTATTCTCCGGCACAAGTTGTACAGATAATGAAATGTATTTCGGCAAGAGAGGTATTCAAGAAATATCCTAAGTTGAGGAAGCAACTTGGGCGTATGAACTGTGTAATGATGGGTACTTTTGTGCGAAGTGTTGGAGACAAAGTAACCGCTGATATCTTTCGGAAATATATTGAGTATCAAACTCGTCAAGATGATGCCTCACATTTAAAAATGTTCGAATAAATTTGTGCACCAGATGCCCCCAGCTTGCTGGGGGGTAATTCATTTTCCAAACGGGCATACTGGGAAAGTGCATTTGGCGCAGTTCAAACATAACCCTCCATGACCGAGATCCACAATATCCTCACGGACAAGAATCTCACCGCAAAGAACACGGGGTAAAATCAGGTCGAAGATGGTGGTTGGATTGTGGACGGTTCCCGCCGGTGCGCCCAGTATGGGCACGTCCTTCAGCAGGGCATACATGAACATGGCGCCGGGCATCACGGGAGCCCCGTAAGAGATCAGTCGAGCTCCGCTTTTTATAACCCCCTCTACAGTAACATCATCCGGATCTACCGATAGTCCTCCGCAAGCTACGATTACATCACTACCCCTGGCTTTGGTTTCCTGAATAGCTTTGGCTATGATATTTGAATCATCCGGCACAATAGTCTGACAATTTATGGTTGATCCCAGTGCCTCGCATTTTTGTCGGATTACCTCGCCAAACTTATCCTGGATAAGTCCCGTAAATACCTCACTTCCGGTGATTATTACCCCTACCTTTTTTTGCATAAACGGCTTGATTTCTAATACCTTGCCGGATTTCTGACAGATGCTTTCAACTGTATGTAGTTTGGTTTCTGTAGTAAAGAGAGGAACAATTTTCGTACCTGCTACGATATTGCCCTGCTGGCATACCGTGTTATTATGCAGGGTGGACACCACTATTTCCTCAATTGTATTGATCTCCTTTAGAAGGCTGGTG
>CAYLVC010000345.1:0-3538 GCA_964387005.1 uncultured Dehalococcoidales bacterium
AACGTTCCCGGTTTTATCGGTTTACTATGTACAGGGAATATAACTTTTATGCCTGGCTTTTGAATATTTCGCATGACTACATGACTACCATGGGTACGGTCAATATACCAGTTGGCTTTCAATAAGGCTCTGAGTAATCTCTCGCCCTTTATTTGAGGTAATTTTGTCATAATTGATTATACTTTAGTTGATTAAAAAAACCTATTTCCAGCAATTGTGATATTGTTGAGCAATTTCCGAGGTTCTTCAGTATTCGATCCCAGGCTGGGCCGGGATGCCCCTGCGCAGATGGTGTTTGAGTGACTTGAGTTCCACCGCGCAGTCGCTGAACTTGATCAGTTCACTGGAAGCGAATCGCCCGGTGATAACAATATGCAGTCCAGCCGGACGTCTGGACAGGGTCTGAAGGACTTCCCCGGTATCAATCCAGCCGTATTTGAGGGCATAGGTGAACTCATCCAGAACAATCAGGTCGAATTGTCCGGAGCCGATCATTTCTTTAGCCCTGGTCCAGAGTTCCCCGGCCATAGCCCGGTTGGTCTGTTTATTGTCGCCTTTCCAGGTAAAACCGCTGCCCCATGAGACCAGTTCCAGCCCCAGTCTTTGCAGGGCGATGCTTTCACCGCGCTCCGCGTCCGGGCTTTTTACAAACTGCAAGATGGCGGACTTCATATCGTGTCCCCAGGCCCTCAGCATCATGCCCAGGGCGGAAGTGGTCTTGCCTTTTCCCTGGCCGGTCAACACCAGCACCAGGCCGGTCCTGTAAGCGCTATTTTGGGTTTTTTCGATATTACCCATCAACATTATCCCCGGTTACTTTAGACTATTACCTGACTTTCCCAATTTAGTGTCACGCTCTCAATTTGCGACGAAAAAACGTCATTGCGAGCCTGCTTTTCTCCCCGAAGCAATCGTCCATGCCTCTTGCCAGAGTCACCATCAAGTATTAAAACTGAGTCGAGCGGCCGGTTGAGCCATGCCATAAGCCCCCGGCAGGGATTAGAATAGCGGGTACCCTCTGGGTGCCGAGCAAACTCCGTGTCACCGTCCTGAACAAAGTTCAGGCTTCTCCTTGCGCAGTCCTCTGGTGACCCGGACGTCGACTCCAAAAATATTGATTACTTTCGTAGCAATCTAAAACCCTTCTTTAATTTAATTATATCATTCCTGCCAACCTCATTCCTTCGAAGAAGCCAGCCTGCATTCATCCTCTGCCACCCAGGTGAATTCGCCTTTATCATCTCCTACCAGGAAAAATGCTATTTCCTGTGATTCTGGCGATTCGGTTGCTTCGGGTCCCGTATCTTTTGCTGAGTATTGATCCAGACTTATTGCAAACACCGGATAGGCTTTTTCCGTATCAAAACCCTCAATTGTAATTTTGGTGATGCTGAACGGTCTGGATGGTGAAACTAAATTTTTGTTTTCCCAATATTTTTCTTTTTTATCGTGCCAGCCGGTAAGTGCGCATAGGATTTATTCTGACAGTAACGAATTAAGTATAATACAAAGAGACAGATATACTTATTGTGGGAAACGCTACGACTTTTACCTGACTCAGCCGGAAGAAATCCGGGTTAAGACCGTTGTCTCAAGGAGCAACAGATGGCAATCAACCGGGATCTGAAGCAGTCCGCTCCCAGGATCCCCGCCTGGCGCTACATTATTATAATCCTGGCTTCTTTCATTATTATGCTCTGTGCGGGCTCGGTCTATGCCTGGAGTATTTTTGTCAAACCGCTCAAAGCGGAATACGGCCTGACCACGACCGATACCCAGATTATCTTCGGCTTTATTATTGCTTTTCTGGCTATCGTCAACTGCTTTGTGGACAGGATTGAACGGAGGTTTGGCCCGCAAAAAACCGCCCTGGCAGGGGCATTGTTCTTTTGCCTGGGTTACATAATCGCTTCCGCTTCAGAGGGAAACATTCTGGTGTTGATTGCCGGGCTGGGTGTAGTTAATGTGATTGGCATGGGCCTGGCCTACATCACCATCGTATCCACGGTCAACAAATGGCTGCCCGGAAACAAGGGACTGGCTACCGGCATCGCTATGTCCGGTTTTGGAGGCGGGGCAGTCCTGGTCTCGAACATTGCTCAGCCACTGTTGAACGGCGGTATGGGGGTTTTGGAGGTATACCGTCTGCTGGGCATCATACTGGGAGCGATTTACCTGGTCTGCGCGTTCTTTTTATCCAATCCCCCGTGGGAATCGAAAGAAAAAGAGGGCAGGGCCTTTCAGTTCAGCTACTCGGGGATATTCAGAGACAGGCGCTACTGGGTACTGGCGGCGACCACCTTCTGCGCGGCACTGGCGCCGCTGCTGTTCTACGGCAATCTGAAGCCCCTGGGTATTTCTCTCGGGGTCAGTGAATGGGCGGCCACACTGGGCATTACCCTGATGTCCATCGGCAATCTCATCGGCCGCCTGACCTGGGGGCAGATCGCCGATATGATCGGCAGCCGCAAATCCATCCTGATCTCCATCCTCTCGGTTACGGCGATGACGCTGATCATGTGGGCTGCCATGCGCACGGATATCACCTTTATTGTTATGGTACTGGTCTTCGGCTTCTGCTTCGGGGCCGATTTTACTCTCTATGCCTCCAACGTCGGCTCGATATGGGGAGTGCAGAAAATCGGCACGGTCTATCCCCTGGTTTTCCTGGCTTACGGCCTGTCGGCCATTGTCGGCCCCATCCTGGGCGGCGAGTTTTTCGATGCCACCGGAAGCTACCTGACGGCCATGCTGATAGGGGCGATAATCTGTTTCGTGGCTTTTTTGATATATTTTTGGGGGATGCCCAGGGCGAGAAAGCAGGGTTCAAGTTTAAAGGTCCCGGGGAAATAGTGCGTCCAAATTCCTGCCGGAAGCCGGAACAGGCTGATTTGTAACCTGCTGATTGGCTGTTAAAGTACAGACCAATGGACCTGGATGCGTATCACTTGCTCATAACTCAAAATTTGCACCACAGGGGTGACAATGAACGCTTTACATCAATAGAACATATGTGCTAATATGGTCGCTGGTTTTCATAATACCTAGGGAGGCGACTGTGACTACAGAAAAACAGATTATCTCTAACCGTCTTAATGCCCTTAAAGGCGGCGTTAAAACCGAGGAGGGCAAGGTAGCTGTCAGGTTAAACGCCCTTTCCCACGGTTTCTTTTCAAAGGAACTGCTTCTCCCCGGCGAAGACGGCAGTCTTCTCGTAGGCCTTGTTCAGAAATATATGGATGAGCTTCAGCCTGTCGGCGAACTGGAGACCCTGCTGGTTGAACGTATCGTTTCCAGCTCGTGGCGGTTGAAACGTTTGGTCCAATCGGAAAAAGCCCATTTTCGCGTACGGAATTTCAGACTTTCCAACTGGGAGGGCGCATCTTCCGGCGGCTCTTCTTCGGATCCACCCTCTTCACTAGTTCGCATGGTGGATTATACCCCTTCTGACCTGCAAAACATAATGCGCTATGAGACCACTCTTGAACGCCAGGTTTTTAAAGCCATGCACGAGCTGGAAAGACTGCAAAAAATGAGA
>CAYLVC010000346.1:0-3521 GCA_964387005.1 uncultured Dehalococcoidales bacterium
GCAGACTCCGTGTCACCGTCCTGAACAAAGTTCAGGCTTCACCTTGCGCAGTCGGAAGGCCGACCAGGCTGCTGCTACCACCTGTATACGCAACAACAAAAGTCGTTACACATAAATATTTGTAAGGTTTTGTCTGGACAATTTATGAAATAGACGGAATTCTCAATCTCCTATAATTATCAAATGCTCGGGATGCAGGTGCAGATAGCATTCCTGCCCATGGCGGATCCTTTCAGCATCATACTTTGACAGCACCGCCTGGATCCAGTGCCTTGTACCGGGCTTTCCGTAAACATAAAAGAAGCAATCGGCTGATGAAATACCTTCGACCATACGTTCAACCACACACCTCAAGGTATTGTCCACTGGATAATCGCTCAAATGGACATACTCCGGTCTGATACCGACAGTCACTTTCTGGTTTAGGACCAGGTCCATGTTCCCTTTACGCTCAACCCGGACTTTTTCATTCAACTCAGGTACCATTACTATCAGATACTTATCAAGTATTTCAATAATTGTCCCCTGAAGTAAATTCCTGACGCCTGTTAATCTGGCTACAGTGTGGTTGGCTGGCGAAGCAATCACCCGCTCCTTGTTATCACACTGAATGATGCGCCCGGACTCATATACAGCGATTTTCGAGGCCATTTTGTAACCTTCAGTCAGATTGTGGGTTACCAGGAGGATAGTGCCTTTATAAAATTCCTGTATAGACAGCAATTCCAGTTCCAGTCTTTCTTTTACCTGCGTGTCCAGTGCTGAAAAAGGCTCATCCAGCAACAGGATTTCCGGTTCAGGGGCAAGAGCACGGGCCAGAGCCACTCTCTGCTGCTGTCCTCCTGACAATTGGCTTGGATAACGTTTGCCAAGTTCACGTATATTCATTTTCTTGAGAAGAATCGCGACTCTTTCGCTTCTTTCCATTTTACTCCGGGAAGAGATTCCGTAGGCAATGTTTTCATAGACTGTGAAATGGGGAAACAGAGCATAATTCTGAAAAACAAAACCGACTTTCCGTTTCTGGGGCGATAAATTAATGTTTAAGTTTGAATCAAAAAGTATTTTTTCATTTAACTTGATAAAACCTTCATCCGGCTGTGTTAGTCCTGCAATACAATGAAGGGTCATTGTCTTTCCTGACCCGGAAGGTCCCAGTATTGCCATGATTTCCTGGTCAACAGAAATGGAGATATTCAGCGAAAATCCAGGCAGGGTTCTCTTTATTCTAACTTCAAGCACAATTGGAATTTCCTTTAATCAACATTATGCCGTTTATTAAACATCCCCCTGGAAATAGCCTGTCTTCCTTTGTAATATGCCATGATGGCGATAGAAGCAAAGGAAATCACCAGTACGATAGCTACTAACACTATGGCTGTGTTATTGTCACCGGCCTGTATAGCAAAATAGATGGCTACGGGAATGGTCGCCGTTTTCCCTGGAATATTGCCCGCCAGCATTAAGGTAGCACCGAACTCTCCCAGGCAACGGGCCAGCGAAAGAACAGTGGCAGCCGCCACTCCAGGCCAGGCCAGAGGCAGGGTAACAGACCAGAAGACTCTCCACTCGCTGGCACCCATGGTGCGGGCAGCATCCTCGATATTGGGTTCCACTTGTTCAAAAGCGCCGCGGGATGACATATACATTAGAGGAAATGACATTACCACTGCCGCGATGACAGTGGCAGGCCAGGAAAAAACGACAGTAGTACTAAACAACGACAGAAAGGCCCCAAGCGGCCCGTTTTTACCGAACAACAAAAGAAGTCCGTAACCGGCCACGGTTGGAGGCAGGACCAGGGGCAGTATCAATAATCCATCGATAAGAGTTTTGAACCTGCCTCTGTACCTGGCCATCCAGCGCGCGACGGCAATCCCTAGAAAGAAGGTGATTACTGTCGCTGTAACAACTGTTCTAACCGATATCCATAAAGGAGAAACAAAGGTCTCGGTCATCAACCATACCCCGATATTGTCTACTTGCCAACCATGGTAAAACCGTATTTTTCGAATATGGCCCTGGCCTCTACGCCAAACAAATACTTTTTATAAGCGGCGGACGCATCCTGGACTTTACTGGCAGCTACAACCGCCACAGGGTAAACAACCTTAGCATTAATCTCATCCGGTGCAAAAGCCACAACTTTTACTTTAGTAGAAATCTGGGCATCGGTCGAGTATACCATGCCTACGTCCACATTTCCACTTTCTACGTATGCTAAAACAGCTTTAACATCAGCCCCGATAATGTATTTGGACGTCACTTTTTCGGTGATACCCAGTAAGTCAAAGGCCTGCTGGGCATAGTCACCGGCAGGAACAAATTTCGGATCCCCAATAGCGATTTTGTTAACTTTGTCAGTGGCAAGATCCCTGATATCGGTCAGCCCCAGAGTGCTGTTATTCGGAACTATCAGTACGACTTTATTGATCAACAAATTTTGTCGGGTACCACTAACAATCAGACCAGCTTTTTCAAGGGCATCCATTTGCTTGGCAGCGGCCGAGATGAAAACGTCGGCCGGAGCGCCCTGCTCGATCTGTTTTTGCAACGTTCCCGAACTGGCAAAGTTGGCGGTAATAGTTACATTTTTATTGTTCGCGGTATATTGAGAGTTGACCTCTTTTATAGCGTCCGTCAGGCTGGCAGCCGCCGAAACATTCAAAACAACTGCCTGTGCGGGCGGCACGGTGGTAGTCCGGGGAGGGACTGTTGTCTGTGGGGAAGTCGCTGTTTGGGGAGCAGAAGGAGCAGCAGAAGTCGCGTTTTCAGCAGCCACAGGGGAAGTTGTTGTAGCAGCAGGAGAAGTAGCGGTCTGGCCTTCACTGGAGCAACCAGCCAGTAAAAATAACGGAACAACACTCATAAGCAAAACAAAAAATAACGAAATATATCTAATTTTCATAAACTCTCCTGAATTTAATTGATTTATTGATCGGCAACTATGTATTTATACATATATTTTCTATTTTATGTTTTCATATCTCATCTCCTTTCCGATATCGGGGGTAACTCCGTTTCCAGAGTTACCGTCGATCCGCACATTCCTTAAAGGGTTTGGGCATAGCAAAACTGGATAGTGGGAGACCCTTCAGGATGCCAGATACCGGCTGTTAACCATATCCGCCGAAGGCGAACTCAGGACTAACAGCTCCAGAGAATGATCAGCGCTTGAAATTTTTGTTTTTACGGTGGTGGTTTGACCCCGTAACAGTCGGACAAACGGATGTCACAGGAAAGAACTCTGAACGGAAAAACTGAAATGACCTGTGTATTTTTAGATAAAAAATAGCGCCTTCATGACACAGAAAGCGCTAATTGTCTGTAAAATAGATCCATATCACTCCTTTCCAAAATGGGAAGTACAGCCGTTTCCAGCAATACCGTCGATCCGCCAGTAGCGGATACCGGCTGTTTACCCTGTCCCGGCTCGTACCGGGGTTTAGGCAGAACAGCTTTGGAAGCTTAACCCGCTATATTCTGTTATTTTTACTGATATCTCTATTTTATTGGTATTG
>CAYLVC010000347.1:0-3519 GCA_964387005.1 uncultured Dehalococcoidales bacterium
ATAGACTCTCCAAGGTCATATTTTTTGTACAAGCTGGCCTATCCTACAGCTATGGTTATGGACCGGAAAAATGTAGAGTCCGGCAATGAATGGTGGCGTAAACCCAATGGCAGCGGGCCTTTTAAACTTAGCCAGTGGACAGAAGGGAAAATGCTGACATTGGAGAAAAACAGGTTATACCATGGCGCAAAACCCGGAGTGGACAGAATTCAATTCCAGTTTTTTACCGGTATTCCCATGGACCTGTATGAGACAGGAAAGATTGACGTTACACCTGTGTATACGGACTACCTGGACCGGGCAATGGATAAATCCGGGCCTTTTTATACGGATCTGGTTGTAACACCTTACCTGGGTATATATTACGTAGGTTTCAATTGCAGCCGTCCGCCTTTTAATGATATCAACATGCGCCGGGCTTTCAGTATGGCCGTCGACAAGGAGAAAATCATAGAGCTGGTCTTCAGGAATATGGAGCAGAAGGCCGAGGGAATATTACCTCCCGGCATGCCTGGTTATAATCCGGAGTTGCTGGGACAGGGTTATGATACGGTTAAAGCAATCGAAATGATCAAAGCCGCCGGGTACAGTGATATATCGAAACTGCCTGAAATAACTTTTACCACATATGGGTATGCGGGAGGTATCGGATCAACGATAGAGGCACTGTTATTTCAATGGCAGCAAAACCTGGGAGTGGATGTAAAGGTCAGACAACTGGAGCCGGAGAGGTATTTTTATAATACAAGGTCCGAAATAGACCATTTATACAGCATGGGTTGGTCGGCGGATTATCCTCATCCGCAGGATTTTCTTGATATTCTTTTCAGCTCTAATTCGAGTACCAATTACGGCAACTATTCTAATCCGAAGTTCGATGATCTTATCAGACAGGCCAACCGCAGTTATGATCTGGCTGAAAGTCTGAAGCTCTATCAGCAGGCGGAGAAAATGATCGTAGATGATGTAGCCTGCATTCCCATCTGTTTCAGTAATAACTATATGCTCGTCAGGTCTTACGTTAAGGGTTATGAGTATAACGCGCTGGGTTTTGCTACCCTGGATAAAGTTACGATAGAGCCGCACCAGTAAAAAAACTTTTCCAGACGCATAAGGTTAGGCATGTCAGTCCGGTATGGAGTAAAATAGGATACTGATAAATCATTTACCAGGAGATTCAATGAGAAAACTATCTGAACTAATAGTCTTGGTGAGGGGTGGGGGAGAGGTTGGAAGTGCTGTTGCATATCGCCTGTTTCGCTGTCATTTCAGGGTTTGTATTGCTGAAATAGACAGTCCTCTTTCTATTCACCGTGGTTGCAGCTTTTCCGATGCCATTTTCGATTCTGAAAAAACTGTCGAAGGGCTAACCGCTGAGAAGGTTAAGCCTACTCTGGAAGGGATTTACCGGGCATGGAGAAACGAGACAATACCAGTTGTGGCCGATGCGGAATTGTGCGTTAAACCTCTTTTGAAGCCGGATGTAATGGTCAATGCAATGATGTTAAAACGCAAGACCAATACTACCCTGAAAGATGCTTCTCTGGTTATCGGTATTGGTCCTGGTTTTACAGCAGGTGATGATGTTCACCTGGTAATAGAACCGAATCCGGGCATCAATCTGGGCAGAGTACTTATGGATGGCTGTGCAGAAGATTCTCCTGTACCTGAAACAGGTACAGGATATGAGGGAGTGGTTTTTGCGGAAGATAACGGTGTTTTCACCGCCCTGAAAACTATAGGTGATACGGTATTGGCCGGGGACGAAATCGGCCGGTTGAATGACCTTTCCATTACTGCTCCAGTTTCGGGTATTTTACGCGGGATGTTAAGGGATCAGACGAAAGTCCTTTCACACTGCCGTCTGGCTGACATTGATGCCAAAGGCGATAAGACGGCCTGTTTTAGCATCAGAGATGATACGCGGGCGATTGCCGGTGGTGTTCTCGAAGCTATCTTGCTGAGCCTGAACGTGGAAGAACCTCAGTAGATAAGCTCCTCTGTCTGAAGCAACTATCAAAAATGCCTGCGGATTACAAATCCCCAGGCATTTTTGACCCTGTAATGGCTGGATAGGATTGACAATAACTTCTATATTGATATATCATGACAAATATGATAATAATAGTAAACAAAGGAGCCGGATGAAGCTATCTACCCGTTCACGTTATGGAATGCGAGCACTCCTGGATCTGGCGATGAACAGCACGGGTCAACCGGTGCAGTTAAAGGATATAGCCGAGAGGCAGAGTCTATCATTATCCTATATTGAACATCTGATCATCCCACTGATTGCCGCCGGCATTGTCAAAAGCATCCGCGGGGCAAAAGGCGGCATATTGCTGACCAGAAATCCCCGGCAGATCCAGCTCAAAGAAGTGTTAAAAGTGCTGGAAGGGCCACTTGATCCGGTGGACTGTCTTAAAAGTCCCGGATGCTGTCCGCGCTCCGGCGCCTGCGCGACCCAGGAAATCTGGGATGAAATGAAAAAAGCCATGGAAAATGTTTTGGAGACCAGAACGTTGCAGGACCTGGTTAACAGGCAAAAAAGCAGGGAAAATAAGCCAGCCTCAATGTACTATATTTAGCAAGGACCCTGCCAGGGCAGGTTTTTAGACGGTCCGGCGTTTTTTTCAGGTTATATTCCTTAAATACATTAAGTACAACCACGACTGGCAAAGCAGTATTTCAGCTTTGGTATGGTGGCTGAATATGGACAAAGGTACCGGGCGAAAAGAAATGAACAGGGGGTTGGTTGATACTCAGTATTTTACTCAAAAATTAAGTGATCAGATGGAAAGAGAGGTTATCCTGTGAAGCGAATCTATATGGACTATGCAGCTACGACACCAACTCATCCGGAAGTTGTAAAAGCCATGCTGCCTTATTTCGGTGAAATATTCGGAAACCCATCCAGCATTCACTCTTTCGGCCTGGAAGCGAGGTCCGGAGTAGAAGCAGCGAGGATCAAGGTTGCCCAGTTCTTAAACGCCAGCCCTGAAGAAATAGTTTTCACCAGCGGGGGGACCGAGTCCGACAATTTTGCGATCAAGGGAACAGCATACGCCAGTGAAGGCAAAGGCAATCACATTATTATCAGTTCGATAGAACATCATGCGGTGCTTGAGCCATGCCGTTTTTTAGAGAAAAGGGGTTTTAAAATAACCAGTCTGCCGGTAGATAAAAATGGAATAGTAGATCCAGATGACGTGAAAAAGGCGATCACTCCCCGAACCATCCTGGTGTCCATTATGCATGCCAGTAATGAAATAGGAACGATACAGCCGTTAAGTGAGATAGGTCGGATAACCCGCGCTGCCGGCGTTTACCTGCATACCGACGCAGTACAAACATTCGGGCATATCCCTGTCGATGTCAGCCGGCTTAATGTAGATCTGCTTTCGCTTTCGGGACATAAACTGTATGGTCCAAAGGGGATTGGGGCTTTATATATAAGCAAAGGTACTCGTATTACGCCTTTTATGCAGGGTGGAGGGCAGGAAAATGGCCGCCGCGGGA